>JBDZVW010000285.1:0-4102 GCA_040255885.1 Betaproteobacteria bacterium | reverse complement strand
CGAAATCATTCGCGAACCCGTTGATTTCAAATTGTTAAGGGGGCGGATCATAGCACGATTCGCCGGCTTCTGGCAAAACCGCCGCACTGCTGCCCGTGGCGGCACGTGGACTGTGAAACAGGCGCTCCGGCGTTGGCCGGGCGCCTGCCTTCAGTCCGCTTGCTTGCGCAGGAACGCCGGAATATCGAACGTCTCCACGCCCGATTGCCGCATCGCTTCCACCGTCGCTTCGCGATTGCGCTTGCGAATCACCGCCGGTTGATCGAGCACACCGTAATCGACTTCCATGCCGACGTTGTCGGTGCCGGTGCGGCTTGCGATTACAGTCAGCGGTTTCGATTGCGAGCGGTTGACCGCGCCGCCGAGCCCGGTCGCCACCATCGTCACCCGCAGATCGTCCTGCATCGCTTCGTCGAACACGGCGCCGACGATCACGGTCGCACCGTCCGCGGTGAAGGTCTTGATCGCGTTCATCACGTCATAGACTTCCTTCATCCGCAACGTGGTCTTGCTCGACGTGATGTTGACCAGCACGCCGCGCGCGTTCGACAGATCCACGCCTTCCAGCAGCGGGCATGCGACCGCCTGTTCCGCCGCCACCTTGGAGCGCTCGACACCGGATGCCACCGCCGAGCCCATCATCGCCATGCCCATCTCGCCCATCACCGTGCGCACGTCGGCAAAATCGACGTTGATCAGCCCCGGGCAGCTGATGATTTCGGCAATACCGGCGACGGCGCCGTGCAGCACGTTGTTCGCCGCGCGAAACGCATCGTCCACCGTGACGTCGTCACCCATCACCTGCATCAGCTTTTCATTCGGGATCACGATCAGCGAATCGACGTGCTGGCCGAGCGCGTCCAGTCCCTGCTGCGCCACCACCGTGCGCTTGCCTTCGAACACGAACGGCTTGGTCACCACCGCGACCGTCAGTATGCCCAGTTCCTTCGCGACCTCGGCGACGATCGGCGCCGCGCCGGTGCCGGTGCCGCCGCCCATGCCGGCGGTCAGGAACAGCATGTCGGCGCCGTCGATCAGTTCCGCGATGCGCTCACGGTCCTCGAGCGCCGACTGGCGACCGATTTCCGGGTCGGCACCGGCACCCAGCCCCTTGGTGATCGATGCGCCCAGCTGCAACTGGGTCTTGGTCTGACTGCGCTTCAATGCCTGCGCATCGGTGTTCGCACAAATGAATTCCACGCCCTGCACACCCTGCGCGATCATGTGATCGACGGCATTGCCGCCGCAGCCGCCGACCCCGATGACCTTGATGATTGCATCCTGCGTCTGGGTATCCATGATTTCAAACATCTGCATCTCCTTTTTCGTTGAACCGTCGATCTGATATTTCCTGATGCCAAGTACCGCTACTTCGCAAATCTTGTTCTTGTATCCTTGAATTCCGCCGCAAAACTTTCCCCGGCGTCATTAAAAGTTTCCCTGAAACCACGCCCTCATCCTTTCCAGAATCTGCCGGAATGAACTGATCTTCATGCGCGCGGCCTGATGCTGCTGACGCTGCTGCATGCCGGCCAGCAACAGTCCGACGCAGGTCGCGTAGCGCGGATTGCGCACCACGTCGGCGAGGCTGCCGCTGTAGTTCGGCTGGCCGATGCGCACCGGCATGTGGAACACTTCTTCTCCGAGCTCCACCATGCCGCGCATCAGGCTGCTGCCGCCGGTCAGCACGATGCCGGACGACAGCAGTTCCTCGTAGCCGCTGCGGCGCAGTTCCGATTGCACCAGCGCGTACAGTTCCTCGACGCGCGGCTCGATCACTTCGGCCAACGTCTTGCGCGACAGCTGGCGCGGACTGCGCTCGCCGACACCGGGCACTTCGACCATCTCCTGCGGATCGGCCAGTTGCGACAGCGCGCAGCCGAAACGCTGCTTGATTTCCTCGGCATCCTTGGTCGGCGTGCGCAGTGCCATTGCGATGTCGTTCGTGATCTGATCGCCGGCGATCGGAATGACGGCGGTATGACGGATCGCGCCGTGCGTGAATACCGCGAGATCGGTGGTGCCGCCGCCGATGTCCACCAGACACACGCCGAGATCCTTCTCGTCCTCCGAAATCGCCGCCATCGCCGACGCCAGCGGCTGCAGGATCAGATCGCGCACCTCCAGCCCGCAGCGGCGCACGCACTTGATGATGTTCTGTGCCGCCGACACCGCACCGGTCACGATGTGCACCTTCACTTCGAGGCGCACGCCGCTCATGCCGAGCGGCTCGCGCACGTCCTCCTGGCCGTCGATGATGAATTCCTGGTTGAGGATGTGCAGAATCTGCTGGTCGTTCGGGATGTGCACCGCCTTCGCCGTCTCGATCACGCGGTCGATGTCCATCTGCGACACTTCCTTGTCCTTGATCGCGACCATGCCCTGCGAATTGAAGCTCTTGATGTGGCTGCCGGCGATGCCGGTGTAGACGTCGGCGATCTTGCAGTCGGCCATCAGTTCGGCTTCCTCCAGCGCGCGCTGGATCGCGTTGACCGTGGTCTCGATGTTGACCACCACGCCCTTCTTGAGGCCGCGTGACGGATGCGATCCCATGCCGATGATTTCGAACGCGCCCTCATCGGTCACTTCCGCCACGATCGCCACGATCTTCGACGTGCCGATGTCGAGGCCCACCACCAGGTTCTTGGTATCCCTCGCCTTGCTCATTTATTCATGTCCCGTTGTTGTGTCATGCCGTGCCGTGCCGTTTTGCGCTGCGCCGGCCGGAATCGAGTCCGGGGATGCGCACCGCGAACCCGTTCGGGTAACGCAGATCCACGTAATCGACCTTGCGGTCGAGCGTGCCGATGGTGCGGCCGTAAACGGCGACGAAGCGCGCCAGGCGCTGATCCATTTGCGTGCGGCCGAGCTCCAGTGTCATGCCGTCGTCGAGCTTGACGCGCCACGCGCCGCGTGCGGTGAGCTCGACACGCCGCGGCACGTGATGAATGGCTGCCAGCACGCGACGGAAAGTGTCGTACCGCGCGGTGACATCCTTCGACGTGCCCGGCGGACCGAAGAACTGCGGCAGTCCGTCGACGTCCCCGACGCCGAACACTTCACCGTGCGCGTCCACCAGCGCCTTGCCGTTCCACCGTGCGAGTGGCACGTGCTCGACCAGCACCACGTCGAGACGGTCCGGCCATTCGCGCCTGAGCGTCGCGCGCTTCACCCACGGCAGCTGTTCGAACGCCGCGCGCGCAGATCCAAGATCGAGCGTGAAGAAGTTGCCGCGCAGATCGCGCCGCACGATCGTCGCCACCGCTTCGCGGCTGATATGCCGCGTATCGCCGCGGATATCGATGTGGCGCCACGCGAACGCCGGCAACTGCGCAATCAGCACCAGCGCCGCATAAGCGAGCAGCAGCACCGCAATCGCATGGAGCAGCCGGGTGATGCGGTTCAGCGCGCGCGGGTTATCCCACATGTGCGGTCTCCAGGATCGCCAGCACCAGTTCGGCGAACGTCATCCCCGCCTGTTTCGCCGCCATCGGCACCAGGCTGTGTCCGGTCAGCCCGGGCACCGTGTTCATCTCCAGAAACGAGCAGCGGCCGTCGGCGCGCAAAATGGCATCGGCACGGCCCCATCCGGTGCAGCCCAGCACACGGAACGCGTCGACCGCCACGCGCCGGATTGCGGATTCGGCGTCCGCGTCGATCCCGCACGGACAGTAATATTTCGTGGCGTCGGTGAAATACTTGTTGCGGTAATCGTAGTTGCCGTCGGGCGCGTCGATGCGCACCAGCGGCAACGCCTGTTCACCAAGGATGGCCGCCGTCAACTCGATGCCGTCGACGAATTCCTCGGCCAGCACCAGCGGATCGTATTCCGCGGCCGCGGCGTAGGCCGGCGCCAGTTGCTCGATCGAACCCACTTTGGTGAGCCCCAGCGTCGAGCCTTCGTGCGCCGGCTTGACGATCAGCGGCAGGCCCAGCGTGCGCGCAACGTCCGCCCAGTCCGATTGCGCATCCAGGATCAGATGACGCGGCGTCGGAATGCCGGTTGCAAGCCACACCAGCTTGGTGCGCCACTTGTCCATCGCCAGTGCGGACGCCATCACGCCGCTGCCGGTGTACGGAATCTTCATCGTCTCGAGCGCGC
>JBDZVW010000284.1:0-4103 GCA_040255885.1 Betaproteobacteria bacterium | reverse complement strand
ACCCCTTCTTCCTGCAGGCACCGGACAACGATCTCAGCGCCGGTTAGTTCCATAATGATTCTTGGATTTGGATGTAAGAATGAAACGAAGAACATCAAACATTACAGTGCGATGCCGTTTCGGTCAAGCAAGAGCCGCACCAGAATTGATCTGCGGCATGCCGCTGCCGACCTGCTGCCGGCCTTCCGAACGGCGGCGAGCGGAACTGCCAAACCGTCCGATTGCGCTCTGTGGCGGTTGCCAAACCATCACGATTTGCCAATAATGCCGTCCACCCGACATTGCGCTGTCGCCGTTGTACGGCGACAATTGCGCTGACTCGCACCGTTGCCGCCGACAGGCGGTCTGCCGGCACGCCGAGCCGTCGGCTTTTTGATCGGGCGGGCGCACTGGCTACCTATAAAGAGCTGTCCGATTTCCTCGAGGAAATCGAACGGCGCGCGTACAAGCAGGCGATCTTCGCGGTTCGCGACGGCGCCGCGGCACTGGACATCGTCCAGGACGCGATGCTGAAGCTTGCGGAAAATTATGCGGCACGGCCGGCGGCAGAATTGCCGCCGCTGTTTCAACGCATTCTGCAGAACACGATCCACGATCATTACCGGCGCCGGAAGCTGCGCATGCTGTGGACCCTGCCGCTGTCGGCGCTCGCCACGGCAGACGACGGCGACGAAGGTGACATCCTGGATACGCTCGAAAACGGCGGCGCCGAAGGGCCCGGCGCGCCGCCGCGACAGCTGGAGCAGGCGCAGATGCTGGCGTTGATAGAAAAAGCGCTGCAGGAACTGCCGTTGCGTCAACGCCAGGCATTTCTCCTGCGTTACTGGGAAGAAATGGACGTCGCGGAAACGGCGGCCGCCATGGGTTGCTCCGAAGGAAGCGTAAAGACCCATTGTTCACGGGCAACGCATGCGCTGGCCGTGAAGCTGAAACAACAGGGGATCGGATGATGCACGCTCGTGACGATCAGATCGCCGCTGCAATCGTTCGGCAATTGAATGACGGGGTGAAGGCGCTGGACCGCGGCACCGCGCAGCGGCTGGCGACGGCGCGGCAGACGGCGCTGGCGCGCACCGCTATGGCGCCACAGCCGCTGCTGACGCCGGCACCGGCCGCCGTCTCCACCGCCCGTGCCGCCGGACGCGTGCTCTTCAACTGGCGTTACGCATTGCCGCTGGCGGCCATATTGCTGTGCGCAGGCGGCATCGGCTACTGGCATCAGCGGATGCTGGCGCAGCCCGGCCGGATTGCCGAAATCGACGCCGGACTTCTGACCGACGATCTGCCGATCGGCGTCTACCTCGACAAAGATTTCACCGCATGGCTCAAACAATCGCAGCGTTGATGCTGTGCCTGTTCGCGCTCACCGCGTTCGCCGCGCACCCGTCCGGCACTCACCGCACCGCATGGGTGAAGCTGACGCCGGCGCAGCAGTATGCGCTGGCGCCGCTGGCGGGAGAATGGGACAGGCTGGCGCCGTTTCGCCAGCGGAAATGGCTGAAAATTGCCGCCCGCTATGACAAAATGCCGCCTGAAGAACAGCAGCGGCTGCAATCGCGGATGCGCAAATGGTCGCAACTGACTCCAGCGCAACGGCGGCTGGCGCGCAAACGATTCAAGAAAGTGCAAAAGCTCACACCCGAGGAACGCCGCAAACTGAAAGCACAGTGGCGCCGGCACCGGCACGCCGCAGCGGCCCACAAGCCGCCCCCGGCATCCGCACCCGCTGCGCCGGTCGCAACAGATCCGCATCATTAATCGCTTACCGTTCGACAGTCATTTGAGTTCCGCCCTCTCCGCAACATCCGGTGACAGCACCGCCGCCCGCGCCGGCCTCCTGCGGCGCATCACCAGCCTGTGCTACGAAGCGCTGCTGCTGGTCGCGCTGCTCTTTCTGTGCACACTGATCTTTCTGCTGATCGTCCACGACGCCACCTCCGGCTGGAAACGGCTGGCGTTCCAGATCTACCTGGTCGTGATGTGCGGCATCTATTTCGTGTGGTGCTGGACACACGGCGGGCAGACACTGGCGATGAAAACCTGGCGCATGCGTGTCATCACGCGGGACGGCGCCGCCGTTGGCTGGAAACGCGGTTTTTGCCGTTACTTCGCCGCGCTGATCGGACTGGCACTGGCCGGCATCGGATTTCTGTGGGCATTCATCGACCGCGACCACCAGTTTCTGCACGACCGGCTGTGCGGAACGCAAATTGTTAAAGCGTGAGGGGTGAGGAGTGAGGTGTTAGGAGTTGAAGTTTCCGGCGCGCGTGGCGCGCCGCATTATTTACTCCTCACCCCTTACTCCTCACTCCTCACGCACTACCTTCGCTCCACCCACATCAGCATCCCCACGGCCAGCGACAGGAAGACCACTATCGGCAGAAACGCGGCAACGGCCGGCGGCCAGTTGTAGATCTGCCCGAGGTGTCCGGACAGGCGCGACAGCATGTTGAACACGAGTCCCAGCATGATGCCGATGAAGACGCGGGTGCCGACGCCGCCGCTGCGGCGCTGGATGTACGCGAACGGCAATGCCAGCACCATCATCACCAGCGCCGCCAACGGATAGGTGAGCTTGGTCCACAACGCGATCTCGTAACGCGTTGCGTTCTGCCCGTTTTCCGTCAGGTGCTGGATGTAGAAATACAGATTCCACGCCGACATCTGTTCCGGCACCACCAGCAGCACCGACAGCAGTTGCGGATTGAGCACCGACTTCCAGTTCATCTCCGCCGTACGCGTGACCGAAATGCTGTTGTCCTTGAAGTCGGTCTCGACCACGCCCTTCAGCAGCCACTGGTTGTCCTTGAGATAGCTGCCGCGGCTGGCGGCGCGGATCATCGCCAGCTTGTGTTCGGGATCGAACTGATAGATCTTGACGCCGAGCAGCGTCGAATCGGGCAGTACCTGCGCCACGTTGATGAAACGATCCTCGTCCTTCACCCACAGTCCAGAACGGAACTGCTGCGCCACCAGTCCGCTGATCGCGCGCGTGCGCAGCTTCTGCGCGAACTGCTCGCTCTGCGGCGCGATGAACTCGCCGAACGCGAACGTCAGCGCCGCAAACAGCACGCCGGTCGTCAGCAGCGCGCCGGTCATGCGCAGTACCGACACGCCGGAGGCGCGCATCACCGTGTACTCCGAGCTCACCACCAGTTGCGCCAGTGCGAACAGCGTGCCGATCAGCGTCGCGATCGGAATCAGTTCATAGACGTGCCCCGGCACCGACAGCAGCACGTAGATGAAGATGTAGAACAGCTGGTAATGGCCCTTGCCGTAATCGCTGAGTTCGTGAATGAGATCGAAAAACGCGAACAATCCCAGCAGCGCAAACAGCACCAGCACCGTCGAGCGGATGATCTGGCGGGAAATATAGCGGCGCAGCGTCTTCATCGGAACAGCCGCCACACCGAGAACAGCGTCAGCCGCCGGTAGAACAGCAGCAGCAGGATGACGAACATCGCGGCGTGCACGCCCCATACACCGATCGCGAGGCTGATTCTGCCCTCCGCAATCCACGCCTGCGCGACGCTGATCACGTTGTTGTAGATGACGTAGATCAGGATCGCCAGGATCAGGTTGAGCGAGCGGCCGGCGCGCGGATTGACGAATGACAGCGGAATCGCGAGCAGCGCCAGCAACAGCGCCGACACCGGCAGCCCGATGCGCCACGACAGCTCGGCCAGATTGGGCGGCGTCGGCTTGCCCAGCAGCGCCAGCGTCGACAGCGCCTTCGGCGACGGCTGATCCTGCGCCGATTCATAGCTTTCGATGCGGATGCCGTAGTGCTCGAACGTCATCACCTTGTATTCGGAGGTGCCGGGCGTGCCTTCGTAGCGCCGCCCGTTGACCAGCACCAGGAAACGGTCGCCGTTGGGCATGGTTTCGGTATAGCCGCTGCGGGCCACCATCACGCCGTTCTTGCCGTGCTGCGTGGAACTCACGAACACGTTCGACACCGTCTTGGCGCCGGGCGAAACACTTTCGACGAAATAGACGCGATCGGCGTGCTTCGATTCGCGAAACACGCCCGGCGCAACCAGTGCGACGTCGCTGCGATTGTCGAGCTGGCGCCGGAACTCGTCGCTCTTGCTGATCGCCCA
>JBDZVW010000283.1:0-4106 GCA_040255885.1 Betaproteobacteria bacterium | reverse complement strand
GGGCCTCGGCCTCGCCAATATCCCTCATGACAATTGCGGACTCGGTGATGCGATGGATTATCTCGGTGCGGCGACAATATCCGGCGCCAGCGGCGTGACGCGGGCAGCATGACAGCGTCTCACCGCAACGTGACAGCAAAATAACACGACCATAAGGAGGTCGGCCGTAAAAGCAGTCGATGCACATGCCGGCACGACGGCATGTGCATGGTGCAGTTGCAGTTTTACACGCAGGACCATACGAAGGAGGATATCGATATGCGATTCGTCAAAACCTTTGCCCTGCTGTTCGGGCTGTTTGCGTTCACGCTCGGCACCGCCTACTCGGCGGAAACGGTACTCAAGTTCGGCCACGTCGGCGCGCCGGGGTCGTTGTTCGACCTGTCGGCCAAGCATTTTGCGAAGCTGGTCTCCGAAAAGAGCAAGGGCACGATCAAGATCCAGATCTACGGTTCCAGCCAGCTCGGCGGCGATAGTGAAATGCTGCAGAAGATCAAGCTCGGCACGCTCGACTTCTCACTGCCGTCGACGGTGATGTCGTCGCAGGTGCCGGCATTCGGCCTGTTCGAGATGCCGTACCTGGTGAAGGACCGCGCGCACATGCAGCGCATCGCGAAGAAGGTGGTCTGGCCCGACCTCGTACCCATCGCCGAAAAGAAGGGCTACAAGATCATCGGGCTGTGGGAAAACGGCTTCCGCCAGATCACGAACAACGTGCGCCCGATCAAGGTACCGGCCGATCTGAAGGGCATCAAGCTGCGCACGCCGAAAGGCAAATGGCGCGTCAAGATGTTCCAGGCCTACGGCGCCAACCCGTCGCCGATGGCACTGTCGGAAGTGTTTGTCGCGCTGCATACCGGCGTGATGGACGGCGAGGAAAACCCGCTGATCCAGATCTACTCGCAGAAATTCCAGGAAGTGCAGAAATACCTGTCGCTGACCGGCCACGTCTACACGCCGGCCTACGTAGTGGTATCTCCGCGCAAATGGAAATCGTGGCCCGAGAACGTGCGCAAGGTGTTGTGGGACGCCGCGCATGAAACGACGCCGTGGGTTTACAAGACGGCAGCCAATCTCGACGACGAGCTGGTCGGCAAGCTCAAGGCAGCCGGCATGAAGGTGAACGAGGCCGACAAGGAGGCGTTCATCAAGGCCAGCAAGCCGATCTACGACGAGTTCGCGAAAGAAGTACCCGAGGGCGGCAAGTGGATCGCCGAATGTCAGAAGTTGCGTAACGAGTAATGCAGAGACGCCCGCGCCGTACGGCGCGGGCGTCTTTCTGACAGGGAGAAGCCCGATGTCCTTAGCCATCTGGCGGCGCGGTTTCGAACGTCTGCTCGAAATCATCGTCGTGGTGCTGTTGCTGGTGCTCACCGGCGTGGTGATCGCCGGCATCATTTATCGCGAGGTCGGCCATCCGCTGCCGTGGTACGACGAAGTGGCCGCGGTGCTGCTGGCGTGGCTGACCTATTACGGTGTCGGATTGGGCGCCCTCAAGCGCTCGCATATCAGCGTGCCGGGCCTGGTGCGGGCAACACCGCCACGCGTGCGGCTGACACTGGCGATCATCTGCGAAGCCTGCGTATTCGCATTCTTCATCCTGCTGGCAATCTTCGGCTGGGAAGTGCTCGGCGTGCTGGCCGGAGAAACGCTGGTCACGGTCGATATCCCGGTAATGCTGACACAGTCGGCGATTCCGATCGGCGCCATTCTGTTCCTGATCGCGGAGGCGATATGCCTGCCCGGCATCCTGCGTGACGCCGCCGCGGGACGGGCGGCGGACGAAGCAACAGCCATCGTGGAGGCAACCGAATAATGGCCGGCATAGCGGTATTCCTGGGCATCCTGCTGCTGGTGCTGATCGACGTACCGATCGCGATGGCGCTCGGTCTGGTCGCCGTGATCGCGATGGTCGCGTCCGACGGCTTCAGCTCGCTGATGAATCTTCCGGTGGTGATGTACACCGGCGCCACCAGCTTCCCGCTGATCGCGATTCCGCTGTTCATCCTGGCCGGGGCGATCATGAACGCATCCGGCATCTCGCGCCGGCTGATCGCATTCGCGTCCGCCTGTCTCGGATTCATCCGCGGCGCACTGTCCCTGGTCGGCATCGGCTCCACGCTGTTCTTCGCCGAAATCTCGGGCTCGGCGGTGGCCGACGTCGCCGCGATCGGATCGATCCTGATTCCGGCGATGCGCAGCAAGGGCTATACGAAGGAATTCAGCGCGTCGGTGCTGTCGTCGTCGGCGACGCTGGCGGTCATCATTCCGCCGTCGATCCCGATGATCATTTATGCGGCAATGGCCGAAACCTCCGTTGTGCAACTGTTCGTTTCCGGAATCGTTCCCGGCCTGCTCGGCGGTCTGCTGATGATGGGCGTAGCGTACTGGTTTGCGGTGCGTTACAACCTGCCGGTCGAGGAAGCCTTCCAGTGGAAGCGGGTGTGGACGACATTCAAGGACGCGCTGTGGGCGTTCGTGCTGCCGTTCATCATCCTCGGCGGCATTTTCGGCGGCGTCGTCACCGCCACCGAAGGCGCCGCGCTGGCGGTGGTGGCGGCGCTGTTCGTCGGCCTCGTGCTCTACCGCGAACTCAACCTGCGCGACCTGTGGCACGCGATGATCGAAGGCGGCGTGCAAACGTCGGTGGTGATGCTGCTGGTCGCCGCATCGGCGCTGCTCGGCACTTATCTGACCGAGGCGCAATTGCCGCAGCATCTGGCCGCCGCAGTGCTCGACATCACGCACAACAAGTACATCGTGCTGGCGCTGCTCAACGTTCTGCTGCTGTTCCTCGGGCTGTTCCTGCACTCGGCCGCGGCAATCATCCTCGTCGTGCCGGTGGTGATGCCGCTGGTGCATGCGGTCGGTATCGATCCAGTGCACTTCGGCATCATCGTCACGATCAACCTCGGCATCGGCCAGCAGACGCCGCCGATGGCCAGCGTACTGGCAACCACGTGTGCGATCGCGAAAGCGGACATGTGGGAGGTCACCAAGGTCAACATCTATTTCATTGCCGTGCTGATGCTGGTGCTGCTGCTGGTGACCTACGTGCCGGCGGTGCCGATGTGGCTGGTGCACCTGTTTTACAACACGCCGATTCCGCAGTTCTGAACGGACGCGCGCTACCGCATTTTCATGCGTGGCGCGCTCCGCCGACTTGCCTGCGTCCTGCAGCCCTCCGGCCGCGGCAACCGCCCGTCGCCGCCCGTGTCCCGCATCGGGTACACTGTCTCCGATGCGAGTTCGCCCCATTCGATGAGGTCACCCATGCGCTCGATTGCTGCCTGCCTGCTGCTCCTGTGCTGTACCGCCGTGATGGCGGCTCCGGCCACCCCGGACTACGCGCGGGAAAAGCGCTGGGCCGAGGAAATCACGCCGCAACTGATGGTCGGCGACGCGGTTTATCTGACGCAGAAGAACGGCCACCGGTTTCTGGCGCTGTACACCACGGCCGACAATGCGCCGGCGGCGGTGATCGTCGTGCACGGACTCGGCGTGAATCCGAACTGGGGCCTGATCGGCACGCTCAGAAGTCAGCTCGCCGACAACGGTTACACCACGCTTTCAGTGCAGATGCCGGTACTGGCGGCGGACGCGAAAGGCGACCAGTACCCGCCGCTTTTTCCCGACGCCGCCGAACGGCTCGACGTCGCGTACCATTTCCTGCACGGCAAGGGCTACAGGAAGATCGCGATCGTCTCTCACAGCATGGGTTCGCGCATGACCAATTATTTCCTGAACCACGACCCGAACGATACGATGGCCGCCTGGGTCGCGATCGGAATGCCCGGCGCGTACTCCGACCCGCAGACACTGAAAATGCCGGTCCTGGATCTCTACGGCGAGCACGACCTGCCGGTCGTTCTCGATAATGCGAAAAAGCGTGAGGCGGAGATTCAGAAAATTCGCGGCTCGGCGCAGATCCAGGCGGCGGGCGCCGATCACTTCTTCAACAACCGCGACAAGGAACTGGTCGGGTACGTGAAGGCGTTTCTCGATATGAAGCTGAAATAAGGACTGAACCGCCAAGGCGCCAAGGACACCAAGAAAAATCTTTAACCGCAGAGGCACAGAGACGCAGAGGAAACGCAGAGAAAAGC
>JBDZVW010000282.1:0-4111 GCA_040255885.1 Betaproteobacteria bacterium | reverse complement strand
CTATCACTGCCATCTGCTCTATCACATGGAAGCGGGCATGTTCCGCGAGGTGGTGGTGGCATGAATACGACCGCACGCAAAGGTTTGATCGTACTGTTCATGCCGGTGCTGGCATCGGCTTTCACGATGCCCGCGCTGGCGCAAGACACGATGCAGGGCATGGACATGCAAGGCATGCAGATGCCGGCATCCAAATCAAAGCTAAAAAGCCAGAAACACAAGCGAAAAGTCCGCACTCCGGCTGCGGCAAATTCGACCGCGCAGGGCAGCGGTATGCAGGGGATGGACATGTCGACGATGCCCGGCATGCCCATGCAACAGCAACCGGCAAAACCGCCCGTACAGCCCGCACCATCGTCGTCGAGTGATCAATCTATGCAGGGCATGCACATGACGCATCAACCGCACATGATGCAACAGGGCATGCCTTCGATGTCCGGCATGCAAGGAATGCCGATGCAAGCGAAGCAACCGGCCGATATGCAGCGCCTGCATTTTGGTCAGATGATCGGCACGCGTCCGAAACCGGGCGGGCTCGCCGGCGGAATGAATAGTATGAAAATGCCTTCGATGCAGGGCATGGACATGTCATCTATGCAGGGTGGCAACGCGCCGTCGGATGCGCGCAGTCCCGACTATTCAGACGGCTACGGCTACGGCTCGATGCCCGGAATGGAGATGCACGACGATCCTGCGATAGCGATGTTGCTGCTGGATCGGCTCGAGTACGTGCACTCGCGAGATGGCAGCAATGCCGCAGCAATTGACGGTCAAGCCTGGTACGGAAAGAACTTCAACAAGTTGTGGATGAAATTCGAGGGTGAGCGCGCCGGTGGCCATTTGCAGGACCTGCGCACGGAAGCGTTGTGGGATCACGCGATCACCACGTATTGGGACACGCAGGTCGGCGTACGCCACGACTTCGGTGGCGGACCGGGCCGCACCTGGGCGGCATTCGGCATCGAAGGGTTGGCGCCGTACTGGTTCGAGACGGAAGCCACGTTCTATGCCGGACAAGGTGGTAGCACCGCTGCGCGGGTGGCATTCGAGTACGAGGTGCTGCTGACCCAGCGGCTGATCCTGCAGCCAGAGCTTGAAGCAAATGCCTACGGCAAGGACGACCCGCAACGCGGCATCGGATCGGGCCTGTCGGACGTCGAGGCCGGGCTGCGCCTCCGGTATGAAATCCGCCGCCAGTTCGCGCCTTACGTGGGGGTTGTCTGGCGGCAGAAGTTCGGCCGTACAGCTGACTTCGCGCGTGCACAAGGCGAGCACACCGACAACCTTGAATTCATTGCAGGCGTTCGTATCTGGTTCTAGCGGGGATCCATTCCATGACAAGACGCACTGAACGCGTTGTGGTTGTGGTAGCAGTGCCGGTTGCCCTGATTGGCGGATTTGCCTTTATTACGCCGTATGAAGGTCCGTGGAGATGATAATGAAACGCCGGACAAAAATCGGATTGAGTGCATCGTTCGCCGTTCTCGTCTGGGCGTCGGCTTTTGCCGCCGATGACGAAAGCCTCATGCGAATTCTGACGAGAGCGGACATTGCCGACAATTTTGCATTTTACTGCGCGCAGTATGATCCTTCGATCATCGATAGAACAAGAAGTACAGTCGGCGACATGCAAGCATTGATGTTTCATATTCGAAACGAAGTTGTTTCCGGCCTGCCGGAATCCGAGGCACGCCGGATTGTCGTGCAATCCGCGGGCGCTGCCCGTACAGGAGCGCTGATGGCGATCAGAAAGCATTATGGACCGAATCCAGTCGAAGAACGTGCCCGACTTCATGAATGGTGTGAAAAGTCGGTAGTGCCTTCACTCAAGGAATACGTCGCGCGGCACGACGAGCATCATGTTGTCCTCGATCAGGAGATTCGGAGGGCGAAGCAGGTTCAGTAGATCGGGGTTTTTGTTGATCGCGCTATGTGATTACATACCATGTACGGGTATTTGAATATATACCCATATAGGGTATATTATGATCGCCATCGCGCAAGGAGAGCCATCATGAGCCCGCAGCACCATTTGCCCGATCCACCGCGCATCATCACGAGCAGCCGACGACCGGCGAATCCGGTCCATCGCCCCGGAGCCGGAAAACTGCCTATACCTGCCCGATGCATCCGGAGATCGTGCAGGATGGACCAGGCGATTGCCCGAAGTGCGGGATGGCGCTGGAACCGATGCTGCCCGCGGCACCGGCCGTCGAATACACCTGTCCGATGCATCCACAGGTGGTACAGTCGGAACCCGGTTTCTGTCCGATCTGCGGCATGGCGCTGGAGCCGCGCACTCCGAACCTCGCACAGCAGGAAGATCCGGAACTAAAGTCGATGACGCAGCGTTTTTGGGTCGGTGTAGCGCTGACCATTCCGCTGCTGGTGCTGGCAATGGGCGACATGATTCGGGGCGTGCGCTTTCGGGACTGGCTCGGCGCGGCGCCGTTCGAATGGCTGCAATTTGCTTTTGCTACTCCGGTCGTGCTGTGGGGCGGCGCGCCGTTCTTCGTCCGTGCCTGGCGCTCGTATCGCACGCTCACGCTCAACATGTGGAGCCTGATCGGGCTCGGTGTTGCCGCGGCCTATCTGTTCAGCCTGTTCGTGCTGCTGTTTCCGGACACGTTACCGCAATCGTTCAAGACGCACGGCATGCTGCCGATCTACTTCGAGGCCGCTGCGGCGATCATCACGCTGGTGCTGCTGGGTCAGATGCTGGAATTGCGCGCGCGCTCGCGCACGTCGGGCGCGATCAAGGCGTTGCTCGGATTGGCGCCGACCACCGCGCGGCGCATCGATGAAAATGGCAACGAGGAAGACGTTGCGCTCGATCGCGTGCATGTCGGAGACCGGCTGCGCGTCCGGCCCGGCGAGAAAGTGCCGGTCGACGGTTCGGTGCTGGAAGGCTCGTCCGTGATCGACGAGTCGATGGTCACCGGGGAGCCGCTGCCGGCCACGAAATCGGCCGGCGACCCGGTGACTGCGGGCACGGTCAATCAGACCGGCGCGTTCGTCATGAAGGCGGAGAAAGTTGGTGCCGATACGCTGCTCGCGCGTATTACCGACCTGGTGGCACGCGCCAGCCGGTCGCGGGCACCGATTCAGCGGCTCGCCGACACCGTGTCGTCGTGGTTCGTACCGGGCGTGGTGCTGGTTGCGATCGTGACGCTGATCGTATGGCTGTTGATCGGGCCCGAACCGGTGTTCGTGCACGGGCTGGTCGCCGCGGTGTCGGTGCTGATCATCGCCTGTCCGTGCGCATTGGGCCTGGCGACGCCGATCGCGGTGATGGTGGGCGTCGGGCGCGGCGCGAAAGAGGGTGTACTGATCAAGGACGCCGAGGCGCTGGAGGTGATGGAACGGGTGGATACGCTGGTGGTGGACAAGACCGGCACGCTGACCGAGGGGCGGCCGCGGCTGCGTACGGTGCGGACCAGTGCCGGCTTCGATGAGCGCGAGCTGCTGCGGCTCGTCGCCAGCATCGAGAACGCGAGTGAGCATCCGCTGGCTGCAGCGATCGTCGCCGGGGCCGCGGGACGCGATATCCGGCCCGAGGCGGCTGCCGGCTTCGAATCGATTACCGGCAAGGGTGTGCGGGGTACGGTTGCGGGGCGCGTGGTGCTGGCGGGCAATCGCCGGCTTATGCAGGATAACGGAATTGCGGCAGATGACCTGGCGCAGACGGCGGATGCACTGCGCAGCGAGGGTGAGACGGTGATGCTGGTCGCGGTGGACGGCAAACCTGCGGGACTGGTCAGTGTCGCCGATCCGATCAAGGCGTCAACGCCGGAAGCGATGCGCATTCTCAAGCAGGAAGGTCTGCGCATCGTGATGCTCACGGGCGACAATCGTGCGACCGCGGACGCGATCGGGCGCGAGCTCGGCATCGATGAAATTCACGCCGAAGTGCTGCCGCAGGACAAGTATGAAATCGTGAAGCGCCTGCAGTCGCAAGGCAGGATCGTGGCGATGGCCGGTGACGGCATCAACGATGCGCCGGCGCTGGCACAGGCGCAGGTCGGCATCGCGATGGGTAGCGGCACCGACGTGGCAATGGAGAGTGCACGCGTGGTGCTGGTGAAGGGCGATTTGCGCAGTATCGCGAAGG
>JBDZVW010000281.1:0-4113 GCA_040255885.1 Betaproteobacteria bacterium | reverse complement strand
ATGCACAAGGTATCACGCACATCGGTGATCGAGCACTATGGCATCCGCACACTGCTCTACGGCACGCTGCTGCCGGGGCCGGACATCGGCCGGCGTTGCGCCGACATCATGCGCACGGTGCGCACGGCGGGGTTCGAGGTCGGCATCCACACCTGGGATCACGTTCGCTGGCAGGATGGCGTCGGCACGGCCGATGCTGCATGGACCGAACGCGAGATGGTGGCCGCGTGCCGCCGTTTCGAGGAGATTTTCGACACACCGGCACGCGTGCATGGTGCCGCCGGCTGGCAGATGAACCGCGCCGCGTTCCGCCTCACCCAGCGGCTCGGCTTCGACTACTGCTCGGACACGCGCGGCACCCATCCGTTCATCCCGGTATGCGACGCCGAAATCATCGCCTGTCCGCAGCTGCCTGGTACGTTGCCGACACTGGACGAGCTGATCGGCGTCGACGGCATCACCGCCGACACCGTCGCCGACCATCTGCTGACGCTGACCGCCGATCCGCCGCCGACCGGCCATGTCTACACGCTGCATGCCGAGCTTGAAGGCATGAAACTCGCACCGGCATTCGACCGTCTGCTGGACGGCTGGCGTGCACAAGGCTACGAGCTGGTCGATCTCGCCGGCTATTGCGCGGACCTCGATTTCAATGCACTGCCGCGGCATGCGATTGCCTACGGCGAGATTGCCGGCCGCTCCGGAACGCTGGCGCTGCAGGGTGCGGAATTTCTGGCATAATGAACTTCGCTCAAGATCGATCCGAACATGGCAGTTTCACAGGATACCCCGAGTCTGCTGGATCAGCCGGCGCCCGATTTCGAGTTGCCTGCAACCGGCGGCCACATCTTCCGGATGTCTGAAATGCGCGGCAAACCGCTGGTGATCTATTTCTACCCGAAGGACAACACGCCGGGTTGCACCACCGAAGGCCTGGATTTCCGCGATCTGCATCGTGAATTCGCCGCGCACGGCTGCACCGTCGTCGGTGTCTCGCGCGACAACAT
This sequence comes from Betaproteobacteria bacterium, assembly GCA_040255885.1. Classification (GTDB taxonomy): domain Bacteria; phylum Pseudomonadota; class Gammaproteobacteria; order Burkholderiales; family JBDZVW01; genus JBDZVW01. Next base: position 3,106 of record JBDZVW010000281.1, on the reverse strand, counting down.
GCGCTCGCACGAAAATTTCAAGGCAAAGATGCAGTTCCCGTTCGAACTGCTGTCGGATACCGATGAAAAGGTCTGCGAGTTGTTCAGCGTGATCAAGATAAAAAATATGTACGGCAAAAGGTTGCGCGGCATCGAGCGCAGCACGTTTGCGATCGACCGCAAGGGCATCGTGCGCCGCGAGTGGCGCGGCGTCAAGGTTCCCGGCCATGTCCGGGAAGTGCTGGATTTCATTCGAACGCTCGACTAAGCCGCGCGTTCCGTCACTCACCGGACCCCGCAGATGAGTTCAAACAAGCCTGCCGCTGTCGTGACACGCCTGCCGTCATCGTCCCGCCTGTTCGTGCTCGATACCAACGTGCTGATGCATGACCCGACCAGCCTGTTCCGCTTCGAGGAGCATGACATCTACATTCCGATGGCCACGCTCGAGGAGCTCGACAACAACAAGAAAGGCATGTCGGAAGTCGCGCGCAACGCGCGCCAGGCCAGCCGCTACCTCGACGAAATCGTCAGCAGCGTCCAGGACGGGATCGGCGACGGTATCCCGCTCACCGACCACGGCGGCAAGACCGCGACCGGCCGCCTGTTCCTGCAGACCGAGATCATCGCCGGCGAAGCGCCGGCGCGGCTCGCGGGCACCAAGACCGACAACCAGATCATCAACATCGTCGGACATCTGCAGGACGCACATCCGGAACGTGAAGTGATCCTGGTCAGCAAGGACATCAACATGCGCCTCAAGGCGCGGGCGCTGGGACTTGCCGCCGAAGACTACTACAACGACAAGGTGCTGGAGGATACGGATCTCCTGTACACCGGCGTGCTTGCGCTGCCGTCCGACTTCTGGGAACGTCACGGACGCGACGTCGAATCATGGCAGCAGGACGGCCACACCTATTACCGGGTCCACGGCTCGCTGTGCGCGGAATTGCTGGTCAATCAATTCGTCCATCTGGAAACCGACGAACCGTTTTACGCACAGGTGAAGGAAGTCAGCGGCCGCACCGCGGTGCTGCAGGTGCTGAAGGATTACACCCATCAGCGCAACAGCGTCTGGGGCATCACTGCCCGCAATCGCGAGCAGAATTTCGCGTTCAACGTGCTGATGAACCCGGACATCGACTTCGTGACGCTGCTCGGCCAGGCCGGCACCGGCAAGACGCTGCTGACGCTGGCCGCCGGCCTGATGCAGACGCTCGAACACCAGGTCTATACCGAAATCATCATGACCCGCGTCACGGTGCCGGTGGGCGAGGACATCGGCTTCCTGCCCGGCACCGAAGAAGAAAAAATGAATCCGTGGATGGGAGCGCTCGAAGACAACCTGGACGTGCTCAACAAGACCGACGACGAGGCCGGTGAATGGGGCCGCGCCGCAACCCGTGATCTGATCCGTTCGCGGATCAAGGTCAAATCACTCAATTTCATGCGCGGCCGCACCTTCATCAACAAGTATCTGATCATCGACGAAGCGCAGAACCTGACGCCGAAACAGATGAAGACGCTGATCACCCGTGCCGGCCCCGGCACCAAGGTGGTGTGCCTCGGCAACATCGCGCAGATCGACACGCCCTACCTCACCGAGGGCAGCTCCGGACTGACCTACGTCGTGGATCGTTTCAAGGGCTGGACGCATAGCGGCCACGTCACGCTGATGCGCGGCGAGCGCTCGCGGCTCGCCGATCATGCAGCCGAGGTGTTGTGAACCGCACGCGGTAGCACTCGCGGCAAACACCGTTTAAACTGGTATCGTATCCGCCCCGCCGGCGCCATGAACGAGATGGGTGCCGCCGCTACTGCAGGAGTCGCGATTGCCTTCCGACCCGTTCGCACCTTCCGGACTTTCCGTTGCGTCCATTGGCGCTGCAGGCAACCGCGACGCGCTGCTGGCGGACTGGCGCGAACGCGCGCTTCGGCTCGAGACCGAGGTGGGCCATGCGGTAATCGGCCAGCCGCGTGTGATCCGCCTGATCACCATCGCTGTGTTCGCGCGCGGCCACGTGCTGCTCGAGGGCGACGTCGGCGTTGGCAAAACCACGCTGCTGCGCGCGTTCGCGCGCGCGATCGGCGGCGCCTACGAGCGCATCGAAGGCACCGTCGATCTGATGCCCGGCGACCTTGTCTACTATACCTACGTCACCGAGTCCGGTGAACCGCGGGTCGATCCCGGCCCGCTGCTGAAGCACGGCGAGCGGCTGGCGGTGTTCTTTTTCAACGAGATCAACCGCGCGCGGCCGCAGGTTCATGCGCTGCTGCTGCGCGCGATGGCCGAGCGCAGCGTCACCGCGTTCAACCGCGATCATGCTTTTCCGCATCTGACGGTATTCGCGGACCGCAACCGCGTGGAACGCGAAGAAACGTTCGAAATCTCGTCGGCGGCACGTGACCGTTTCATGCTCGAGGTGTTGATCGAAATACCGGCCGACGCGGACGTGCGGCGTCAACTGGTGTTCGATCCGGCGTTTCACGATACCGACGCGCTGGCTGAACGCGTTGCGCCGGCAGTGGTACCGTATGCGGAGCTCGACGCGGCGGGCGCGCTGATCCAGCACGAAATCCGCGCCAGCGAGGCGTTGCAGCATTACGCGCTCGAACTGTGGCGCGCGACTCACGACCCTCGATCGTTCGGCATCGCGCTCGATGGCGTGCCGATGGAACAACTGATCCTGGCCGGCGCCAGCCCGCGCGGCATGAGCATGCTGCTGCGGGCGGCGCGCGTCGCGGCATGGCTTGGCGGGCGTTCGTTCGTCACGCCGGAGGACATCCAGTGGGTGTTCTTCGAAACGATCGCGCATCGCGTATTTTTCAATCCGGTGTACGAATTGCGGCGAAGCGAACTTGCGCGCGGTCTGCTCGACCACATTCTGCAGAAGGTCGCCGCCCCCTGACACACCGCAACACCGCGTCGGCATATTGCGCTCGCACAATGGTATGGCAGCCATCCGGGAATTTCACTACACGGTTGCGTCGCTCGTACGCGGTCATCGGCCCGGCCACCACCGCGGTGTGCACGGCGTCACCGGACTCGAATTCCGCGGCCACGCGCCGCTGCTGCAGGTTCCGGATGCGCGCCGGCTCGACGTGCGCGCCAGTCTGCGCGATCCAT
>JBDZVW010000280.1:0-4122 GCA_040255885.1 Betaproteobacteria bacterium | reverse complement strand
CTTAATGAATATTTGAATAAAATCCGCTAAAATCGCGGCTGCAAACGCGTTGTTGCCCCGACCGGTGGTCCTCGATGGAGCCGGGCGGGCAGCCGGCGCGTGGTCCGGCCACTGTCATGCAGCATATCCGCAACTTCTCCATTATCGCCCACATCGACCACGGCAAATCGACGCTCGCCGATCGCATCATCCAGCTCTGCGGAGGACTTTCCGATCGCGAAATGGAGGACCAGGTGCTGGATACGATGGCCCTGGAGCGCGAGCGCGGCATCACCATCAAGGCGCAGACGGCGGCGCTAACGTACCGCGCGCTGAACGGCGAGACCTATTCCCTGCATTTGATCGACACACCGGGCCACGTCGATTTTTCCTATGAAGTGTCGCGCTCGCTGTCGGCGTGCGAAGGCGCGCTGCTGGTGGTCGATGCGTCGCAGGGCGTCGAGGCGCAGACCGTTGCCAACTGCTATACCGCGATCGAACAGGGCCTCGAGGTGGTGCCGGTGCTGAACAAGATGGATCTGCCGGCCGCCGATGCGGAGCGCGTGATCACCGAGATCGAGGACATCATCGGCATCGGGGCGCGCGACGCACTGCGCGTATCGGCGAAGAGCGGCGAAGGCGTGCGCGACATCCTGGAAATGGTGATCGAACGCATCCCGGCGCCCACCGGCGACCCGGCCGCGCCGCTGAAGGCGTTGATCATCGATTCCTGGTTCGACAATTACGTCGGCGTCGTGATGCTGGTGCGCGTGATGGACGGCACACTGGCGCCGAAGGACCGCATCATGCTGATGTCCACCGGCGCCACGCACCTGTGCGAGCAGGTCGGCGTCTTCACGCCCAAGTCGATGCCGCGTGAGCGGCTGGCGGCGGGCGACGTGGGATTCATCGTGGCCGGCATCAAGGACATCAAGACGGCGCGTGTCGGCGACACCGTGACCGGCGCCGGGCGGCCCGCCGACAAGCCGCTGCCGGGGCTGAAGAAGATACAATCGCAGGTCTTCGCCGGCCTCTATCCGGTCGATTCGCACGAGTACGGCGCGCTGCGCGACGCGCTCGAAAAGCTGCAGCTGAACGATGCGGCGCTGCGCTTCGAGCCGGAATCGTCGCAGGCACTGGGTTTCGGCTTTCGCTGCGGCTTTCTCGGCTTGCTGCACCTGGATATCGTGCAGGAACGGCTGGAGCGCGAATACGGCATGAACCTGATCACCACCGCGCCGACGGTGGTGTACCAGGTGGCGACGCGGGACGGCGCGGTCACCGAGATCGAAAACCCGTCGAAACTGCCCGACGCATCGAGCGTGGACGAAATCCGCGAGCCGATCATCACTGCGTCGATCCTGGTGCCGCAGGATTACGTGGGACCGGTGATGACGCTGTGCAACGGCAAGCGCGGCGTGCAGCGCAACATGCAGTATCTCGGGCACCAGGTGATGCTGACCTACGAACTGCCGCTCAACGAAGTCGTGATGGATTTCTTCGACCGGCTGAAATCGGTCAGCCGCGGCTATGCGTCGCTGGACTATGAATTCAAGGAGTACCGCGCGGCGGACCTGGTGAAGCTCGACGTGCTGATCAACGGCGAGCGGGTCGATGCGCTGTCGACCATCGTGCATCGCGCCACCGCGCCGCACCGCGGACGCGAGCTGGCGGCGCGCATGCGCGAACTGATTCCGCGGCAGATGTTCGATGTCGCGGTGCAGGCCGCGATCGGCTCGCACATCATTGCGCGCGAGACGATCCGCGCGCTGCGCAAGAACGTGCTGGCCAAGTGCTACGGCGGCGACATCACGCGCAAGCGCAAATTGCTGGAAAAGCAGAAGGCGGGAAAGAAGCGCATGAAGCAGGTCGGCAGCGTCGAGATCCCGCAGGAGGCGTTTCTTGCGATTCTGCAAGTGGATAAATGAAAGTGAGGAGTCAGGGGTGAGGGGTAAATAATGCGGCGCGCTGCGCGTGCCGGAAACTTAAACTCCTCACTCCTTACACCTCACCCCTCACGTCGTACAAAAGGGCTGAAGAAAGAAAAGAATGAATTTCGCATTGTTCATGTTCCTGGCGCTGGTCGTTACCGGCGCGATCTGGCTGCTCGACATCGTGTTCCTCAGACGGCGGCGTTCCGACACGGCGCGCGAGCCGTGGTGGGTCGAATACCCGAAGAGTTTTTTTCCGGTCATCCTGGTGGTGTTCGTGCTGCGCTCCTTCCTGGTGGAGCCGTTCAAGATTCCGTCCGGCTCGATGATCCCGACACTGCTGGTGGGCGATTTCATCCTGGTGAACAAGTTTGCCTACGGCATCCGGCTGCCGGTGATCGACAAGAAAATCGTCAATGTCGGTGAACCGCACCGCGGCGACGTCATGGTGTTCCGCTATCCGTGGGATCAGTCGCTCGACTATATCAAGCGCGTGGTTGGCGTTCCCGGGGACCACGTCGTTTACCGCAACAAGCGGCTGTTCATCAATGGCGAGGCAGTCAAGGAACAGCCGGCCGGGGATTACAGCTATGTCGAATCCGGATTGCGCTACGTCGAAGCGCACCGGATAAGCGAGACGCTGGGCGGACACCATCACTACATTCTGGTTCGGCCCAACATGCCGCCGGTGCAGCCGGCCGACGTGCGGGACTTTCCGTTTCGCGGCAACTGTACGTACAATGATTCCGGTTTCGCGTGCACGGTGCCGCCGGGTCAGTATTTCATGATGGGCGACAATCGGGACGCGAGCAGCGACAGCCGTTACTGGGGATTCGTTCCGGAGGCCAACATCATCGGCAAGGCGTTCCTGATCTGGTGGAATTTCAACGATCTCAAACGTATCGGAACGGCCATTCGGTAAGCGGAGGCTGCCGTACGGGCGGCTGTACAAGACGGGGGAGGGATAATGAAAAGACAGAAAGGCTTGACGCTGACCGGTTTGCTGGTGGCCTGCGTCATTCTGGGCATCGTCGGCATACTGGCGATCAAGGTGGTTCCGGCCTATACCGAATATTTTTCGATCGTCGACCAGTTCAACGCAATTGCCGATGATCCGGGCATGCAGGATGCGTCGCGCAAGGATATCGAGGATGCATTTTCGCGGCGCGCGGATGCCGGCTATATCACCGCGATCGGACCGGGCGACATTGACATCAACAAGGGCGGCGGCAAGCTCGTGCTCAGTGCGGACTACACGGTGCGCATTCCGCTTTTTGCAAACATCAGTCTTGTCATCGACTTCACCCCCTCGTCCCGCTGACGGCCGCAGCACGGAGCTTGCGGCGTTCTCCGAACGCATCGGACATGCGTTCGGAGATGCCGGGGTGCTGCGGCGCGCGCTGACGCATCGCAGTTTCGGTGCCGACCACAATGAACGTCTGGAATTTCTCGGCGACAGCGTGCTCAATTGCGCGATCGCGTCCGAGCTCTACTGCCGGTTTCCGCGTCTGGCCGAAGGCGAGCTGTCGCGCCTGCGCGCGAACCTGGTGAACCAGCCGACGCTGGCGGCGGTCGCGCTGCAACTCGGAATCGGCGACTGCCTGCGGCTCGGCGAGGGCGAATTGAAGAGCGGCGGCAGGCGGCGGCCGTCGATGCTGGCCGATGCGCTGGAAGCGGTGATCGGCGCGGTATTCGTCGACGGCGGCTTCGAAGCGGCGCGGTGCGTGATACGGCGCCAGTTCGGTCCGCGGATCGAAGCCATCGATCCGCGCGTGTCGGGCAAGGATCCCAAGACGCTGCTGCAGGAGTATCTGCAGGGTCGCCGAATCGCGCTGCCGCGCTACAGCGTCACCGCGATCACCGGCGAAGCGCATGAGCAATTGTTCGAAGTGGAGTGCGCGATCGCCGGGCTCGACATCCGAGCATCGGGCACCGGCCCCAACCGCCGTAGCGCGGAACAGGACGCCGCGCGGCGCGCTTACGAGCTGGCGGCCGGCCGCTGATTTTTCACCACAGAGACACAGAGGCACAGAGAACTGCAAGGCAAGAGATGAATCCACGTAAAAGGAGTTATTGCCAAGACGCCAAGGTGCAAAGAAAAGGCGCACAGAACTTATCTTCCGACTTTTTCTTTGCGCACCCTTTGCGTCTTTGCGCCTTTGCGGTTCAGCTTTTTGTGTTTCTCACCCCTGTGTCTCTGTGTCTCTGTGGT
>JBDZVW010000017.1:0-16775 GCA_040255885.1 Betaproteobacteria bacterium | reverse complement strand
TCGAACCGGCGATTGGCTACGCGCGCGACGGCATTGCGGTGAGCGCCGATCTACACTACTGGATCGGCGCAAGCCGCGACGCGCTCCATGCCGATACCGGCGCCGACGCCCTGTTTTTCCGTGACGGTCAGCCGCGCTCGCCGGGCGATCGGCTGAAACAGGGAGCGCTGGCGGAAACGTTGCGCGGCATCGCGCAGCATGGCACGCGGCATTATTACGAAGTCACCGCGCAATCGATCGTTCATTATCTGCGCAGCTGCGGCGGGCTGCTGGCGGCGGAAGATTTTGCCCGATACCGGGCGCGCGTCGTCGAGCCGATAGCGGTCGCCTACCGCGGCTACACCGCGTACCAGATGCCGCCGCCGTCGCAGGGCATCGCGGGTCTGCTCATTCTGCAGTTTCTGAACGGAGTCGATCTCGCGGGTTTCGGTGACGGCACGTCGGATTACTACCATGCGCTGATCCAGGCGATCAAATGGGCGTTCGGCAAGCGCGACACCTGGCTGTCGGATCCGGCTTTCGTCGATATTCCGGTGGACACGCTGCTCGATCCGGCACTGGCCGAGCGGGAGCGCGATGCGTGGCTGTCCGATGCGGCGCTCGATCACCTGAGCCGGCGCACCGGCAGCGACACGGTGTTCATCGCGACCGCCGATGCCGACGGCAATGCCGTCGGTCTGGTGCAGAGCCTGTACTTCGATTTCGGGGCGGCGGTGCTCGATCCGGACAGCGGTGTGCTGCTGCAGAACCGCGGCAGTTTTTTTGCGCTCGATCCGGCGCACCCGAATGTGCTGGCGCCCGGCAAGCAGCCGGCGTCGACACTGATGGCTGGCATGCTGTTCCGGGACGGCCAGCCCTATCTCGTGCATGGCACGCAGGGCGGCGAAGTGCAGCCGCAGACCAATGCGTCACTGGTGACGCGCGTCGTTGATTTCGGGCTCGACGTGCAGCAGGCGATCGAGGCGCCGCGCGTGCTCTACGGGCGCTCGTGGGGTGACACCGCGAACCAGCTGCTGCTCGAATCGGCCGCGGGAGCCGAGACGCTGCAGCGCTTGCGCAGCTTCGGACATCCGGTCGAGCCGGTGCCGTGGCCGTACCCGCGCATGGGCACCGCGCAGGCGATCCGCCTCAAGGGGCCGTGGCAGCGCGGCGCATTTCTGGAAGGGGGCGCGGACCCGCGGGGAGAGGGGCTGGCGCTCGGTTTTTGATCAGGCCTTTCGGCCGCATTTTCTGGAGGAGAAATGATCGTGTCGAAGTCGAATGAAGCACTGCCGGCCGCTGGGGTAGTCGGTGCCGCCGAAGATCACGCGGCAAATGAACTACCGGAATCCGAGCAGCGCTCGACGCTCAGTGTTACGCTGGTGCGGATGGGGTATACGGTTTCGGCGACCGATCTGTTGTTCGGCATGTCGCTGGGGCTTTACTTCGATTTCTGGACGGCGCTGGCGGTCGCGATAGGTTCTTCGATCCTGATCTGCGTGAACTCGATCCTGTGCGGCCTGATTGGCCAACGCGAAGGGCTTACCACCGCACTGATTACGCGGATGGTTTTCGGCCGCGAGGGGAGCCGCGTTCCGTCGCTGGTGATCGCGGTGATTTCGGTCGGGTTCGTAGGTTATAGCACCGCCATTACCGCAAACGTCCTGCCGGGACATACTCACGCGTTCTGGCTCTTCTATGTCGTTGGCCTGAGCATTCTGTACACCGTGCTGTCGAGCGTCGGTTTTGTGAAAGGGCTCACCTGGGTCGGGCGGGTCAGCGTTCCACTGATGATCGTGGCAGTTCTGGTGGCGGTGGCGGCGGCGATCAGCCATGCCGGCGGCTGGAGCCAGATCGTCAATGGCGAACCGGCGCAGGCCGGCAAGATGGGAGTCATGACGATGATTGCCTTGGGAATCGCCAAATGGATGCAAGGGTCGACGGTTTCACCCGACATTACACGCTTTGCCAAGGGGGCGGGCGCTGTTTATACGACCACGATTGCCGAATTCATTGTCGGAAATCTGGGGTTCAATCTGCTGGGCATCATCCTTGGTCTGGCCGTGGGTACCGGCAATATGGGTGAGGCATTCAGTACTGTCGGTGTCGGTGCGCTGGCCGCAGTCGCAATCTTTGTGCAGGGATTCCCGCATGAGGTCAACAACCTTTATGCCGGCAGCCTTGCCGGGCGCAACGCGCTGGGGATCCCGCGCCTTTACGTGAACATCATTTCCGGCATATTGGCCGCTGCGCTTGCTTACTACGGGCTGACGCAAGGAGTGCTGCACAGCTTCCTGAAGTATCTTGGCTACGTGGCTTATGCGATGCCGCTGATTCCGGGAATCATGATCGCCGACTATTTCCTGATACACCGCGGACACTACAGTCACCGGGTATCCGATGCCGCAATCGTCAACTGGCGCGCTGTCTGGGCTTTCGTGATCGGGCTGGTCATCAACGTCTATCTCGGCGTGGTGGTCGGAGATTCACTGTGGCATGCGCTGCCGCTGATCGGTTTGGTGCTGTATTTGATTTTTTCCTGGCGCCAATTGACAGTTGCGTGGACCAGCCGAGACATGGTATCGGCTCGGAACATGCTTTAATCGCGGGCGGCCGGGAACAAGCAGGGGGGGCCGACCAGGCTTGGGTATAACCGCTACAGCTGAAGGAGGAAACGCATGGATCTGCTGATCAATAATGTCCGCATCGCGGACGACAAGCCGTTGACCGATATCGCGATCGAGAATGGCAAGATCGCTGCGATCGACCAGAACATCAAGGCCGACGCCAGGGAACGCATCGATGCCGGCGGGCGAGCGGCGATTCCGGGTCTGCTGGAGCCGCATCTTCATCTCGAGAAGGCGCTTTTCCATCGACGCATGCCGGCGCGCTCCGGCACGCTCGACGAGGCGATCCGCATCACCGGCATTCTGAAGGGCAAACAGGAACGCGCGGACGTGATGGAGCGCTCGCGCCGCGTGCTCGACATGGCCGTGAAAAACGGGACGGTGGCGATTCGCGCGCATCCCGACGTCGATCCGATCCAGGGACTGATCGGCGTCGAGACCGCGCTCGAACTGCGGGAAGAATACAAGGGGCTCGTCGATCTGCAGATCGTCGCCTTTCCGCAGGAAGGCATCCTGAAATCGCCCGGCACGATCGAGCTGATGGAAGAAGCGATGAAAATGGGCGCCGACGTGGTCGGCGGCTGCCCGTACAACGAGCTCAAATGGGACGATACCAAGCAGCACATCGACATGGTGTTCGATCTGGCGCAGAAGTACGGCGCGCCGGTCGACATGCACGCGGATTTCGCCGATGACGCGTCCGACCAGCGCTTCATGTCGGCGTCCCATACCGCCCGGAAAACCATTGATTCCGGCTATCAGGGGCGCGTCTCGCTCGGCCACGTGACCAGTCTCGGAGCGCTGGCGCCCGACGAGGCGAAGCCGGTGCTCGAATTGCTGCATCAGGCGGACATTCATATCGTCACGCTGCCGGCGACCGACGTCTATCTGGGCGGACGCAAGGACCAGAAGAACCAGCGCCGCGGGCTGACGCCGGTGCGCGCATTGCGCGAGGCGGGCGTCAACGTTACCTATGCGTCCAACAATATCCGCAACGCGTTCACGCCGTTCGGCAAGGCTGATCCGCTGCTGATCGGCAATTTCCTCGCGCACCTGATCCAGTTCGGCACGCCGGAACACCAGGCCGACGTGCTGCGCATGGGAACCTACGATGCCGCACGGGCGATGGGCATCGGCAATGATTACGGCATTGCGGTCGGCAAGCGGGCCGATCTGGTGATACTCGACACCCACCAGGTCGCCGATGCGCTGCTCGACATTCCGGTTCGTTCATGGGTGATCAAGAATGGCAGGATTACGGTGGTCACCCATCATCAATGCGAAATTCACCGCCATTAGGCGAACCCACCGAAGGAGGCAGACCATGAGAAAACCGCCCGCCGAGATCGTCGCGTCGCTGCTTGCGGTCACGACCGTCATCATTTCGCTACCCCCCTACAACCTGCCGCCATGGGCGATCTTCGTCAGTTGGGCAGGCACTTTCGCCGCCGGCGGCCCGAAGCCGGAGGTGCTGAAAAAAATCTGGCCGGTGATGCCGATCGGCTCCATTACCGCGTTTCTGATCGTGCTCGGATTCGACTGGGCGTCGCATCATTTCAGCGGCGTGCCGTTCATCGTCGCGCAGTGCGTGATCCTGTTCTGCCTGAACACCGCGCAGATGCTGCTGGCGCGCGTGCCGGGACTCGGGCTCGGTTTCGTGCCCGGCATGTTCTTCGGCTTCGCGTCGTACTTCGCGACGTTCTACGGCGGCTTCGGCCCGAATCCGCACAGCCCCGCCGCCGCGCTCGGTGCGGTGATCCTGATGAACGCGCTGGGGCCGCTTTACGCGTGGCTCAACATCAAGCTGGCGGCGCCGCATGGCCACGCCGAGCCTGAAGTGCAGCATCCGGCGCGGGCGACGCGTTGACCGAACCGGCCCTTCGCCGGTGGGAAAGCGGCGCACGACGGAAAGCTGAATGGTGACGCACCCGCTGTAGCGTCATTTACCCCATGCCTGCGGCCGCATTGTGGCCGCGTGCTGTACCATTGCCGGATGGAAACGCCGCGATGCCTCCGACATGGTTCTGAAAACCGGCGCCCTGCCATTGCGCGGGCCGCATGAGGCAGCTTGCGCCGTGGCTGCTTGCCGCCGTTATTCCGTTGTCCGTGGTCAGTGCATTGTGGCGGACATTTCCGATGTGGATTGCCGGCGTCGTTGCGTGGATCGCATGCGTGCTGCTGTGGCCGCGGCTCAACGCCACGCGGCGCCGCGTCATCCTGATCATGGTGGCGTGCGGGCTTGCCGGCATCATGTGGGGGCATGCGGCGGGGCAGCGCGGGCTGGCCGCCGAGGCGCTGGCGCAGAACATCCCGCTGATTGCGATGCTGGCCGCGGTATCGTTTCTGCAACTGATCAGTACTGCGCATCGTGGCGACGATGAGCGGCTGACCGCCGGTCCGCTGGCGCTGGCGCGCACGCTGATCGGCGTGCACCTGTTCGGGTCGGTGATCAACTTTTCCGCCGTTGCGATTTTCGCCGACCGTCTGGCGCGGCGCGCCGGACTGTCGCTGGAGCAGGCGGTGGGATTGTCGCAGGCGTTCTGCGTGGGCGCGTTCTGGTCGCCTTTTTACGGTGCCATGGCGGTGGCGCTGACCGTGGCACCGGGCGCCAGCCTGATTACGCTGATAAGCGTCGGATTGCCGCTGGCGGCTGCGGGCCTGATGCTGTCGTGGATCATGCTGTCGTCTCCGGGCCGCGGCGGCGCGCGCGATTTCGAAGGCTATCCGCTGCATCTGCAGGCGTTGTGGGTGCCGTTTGTGCTGGCGTTGTGTGTCCTCCTCATTCACCACCGGGAGCCGCGGTGGTCGGTGCTGGCGGTGATTGCACTGCTGGCGCCGACGGTAACGGCCGTGATGTTGCTTCTGGTGCGGGGGCGGCGGGCGCCTGCTGCGCTGGCGCGCCTGATCACCGTGCGTCTGCCCGAGATGGCGGCGGAATTGTCACTGTTCCTCGCTGCCGGCGTGCTTTCGGCCGGCATGATGGGCGTGATTGCGGCGCTTGATCTCGCGCTGCCGTTTGCGCATTTCGGGCCGGTGCAGGCGGTGGGAATCCTGGCTGTGATCGTGCTTGCCGCATGGGTTGGCCTGCATCCGATCATTCCGGTGGCGGTGATTGGTCCGTGGGTGGCACCGCTCGATCCGGACCAAACGCTGCTGGCGATGGTGTTTCTGCTGGCGTGGGGCCTCGGCACCGTCGGCTGTCCGATGTCGGGGACGATACTGGCATTGCACGGGCGCTATTCGATTCCGCTGGCTTCCCTGTTGCGGCGCAATCGGGTGTTCGGCATGTGGATGCTGGCATTGTGCGTGGCCGCGGTGGCCGGCTATGGCGCGCTGTCACGCTAGGCAGGCGGCGCGCGCGGCCGCAAGCGGCGCGGCGGTCCGTGCGTGTCCTTCCGGACGCCCGCTGTATCGGGGGCTAGAATAGGCCAGACGGCAATGTGGTAAAATTTCAGGTTATGTGCAGAAATGCTGATCGCGGCCGCGATGCGTGCCGACGAACGGAATGCGATTTCCTGCCGTGAGCGGGAAATCGCCTGCTGCGGGCTGTGGTCCGGGTTTTCGAGTTCGATGATACTCGATAACCGGCCGCAAGATTTGCCCGCCGTTTCCGTTACAGCGATCCGCGATGGCGTCGCTGTCCGTGCGGTGGCGGCAGGGTGCTTGCCGGCCGCGGCAATTTGCGTGGACACCGGCTGAAATCCGGACGCAATCCCACCTTGGAATGGTTTTTTGGGCGATGCGGGTCATTGAGCTCCGCTTCGCACGGCGGTCCGTGGCAACGGCGCGACGCTGCTGCCATGGACGGCCGCTGATGCGCGTTGATCATTGTGATTGAACTGTATAGAGGTGTTTATTGTCTTGCATATTTCGTATAAGAACTGAAGATGAATAACGATAACGATATGGCGGCCGCCGCGGCGCGGCCGCATGTGCCGCACCGGCTGGGTGATTTCGACGCGCATCCGCGCATGCTGCTGATCTGCGCGCTCGCGGCTCCGGTCGGCGTCATGGCAGCCCTGGTTGCCGATGGGTTGCTCAAGCTCATTGGGCTGATCACCAATCTCGTTTTTTACCAGCGCGTGGAACTGTCGCTGGTTGCGCCGGGCGGCGGACACGATCAGTGGTGGCTGATCATTGCCGCCCCCGTCATCGGCGGATTGATCGTCGGGCTGATGGCGCGCTACGGCGCGGAAATGATCCGCGGCCACGGCATGCCGGAAGCCATCGAGTCGATCTTGCGCAATGGCAGCAAGATCCGGCCCCGTGTTGCGATCCTGAAGCCGATTTCGTCAGCGATCACCATCGGAACCGGCGGACCGTTCGGCGCTGAAGGTCCGATCATCATGACGGGCGGCGCGTTCGGTTCGATCCTGGCACAAATGCTGTCGTTGTCCGCCGACGAGCGCAAGACGCTGCTGGTTGCCGGTTCCGTCGCCGGGATGGCCGCGACCTTCAATGCGCCGCTGGCTTCGATTCTGCTGGCTGTCGAAATGCTGCTGTTCGAAATGCGGCCGCGTTCGTTCGTTCCGGCGGCCATCGCGGTGGTGGTCGCCACCGCGATGCGCTGGCCGCTGCTCGGGTACGGCCCCATCTTCGGCACGCACTATGCGTTGCCATCCATCAGCCCGGTCGTGCTTTGCCTGTGCGTGGTGGCGGGCGTGGTCGGCGGGTTTGTGGCATGGATTGCGACGTTGCTGGTTTATCTGTCAGAAGATGGCTTCCGCAAGCTGCCGATTCACTGGATGTGGTGGCCGGCGATCGGCGGTCTCATCATCGGCATCGGCGGACTGTTCGAACCGCGGGCGCTGGGCGTCGGCTACGACGTGATCCGTACGCTGCTCGAAGGCAAGGCGACGGAGTCGCTGATCATCGGAATCCTGGTGGTCAAGACGCTGATCTGGAGCCTGTCGCTGGGCTCCGGCACGTCGGGCGGCGTGCTGGCGCCGGTGTTCATGATTGGCGCCGCGCTCGGTGCGGTTCTCAGCTTCGTGCTGCCGCACGTCGCTCCCGGTTTCTGGGCGTTGATGTGCCTTGCCGCCGTGGTCGGCGGCGTGATGCGCAGCCCGCTGACCGGTGTGATCTTCGCGCTGGAACTGACCCATCAATGGGATGTGCTGGTGCCGCTGGTCATTTCGTCAACCGCCGCCTATCTGTTGTCGGCGCTGGTGCTGAAACGCTCGGTGCTGACCGAGAAAGTGGCGCGCAAGGGCACGCATCTGACGCGCGAGTATTCGGTGGACCCGCTGGAAATCTTCCTCGTCGGCGAGGTCATGCCGCGCAACTTTGTCAGTTTCCGCGAAGACACGACGCTGCACAGCGCAGCGCGGCGGGTGGTGGGCGCATGGTCTGACAGTGACAAGCGCAGCCTTGAACACGGGCAGCGGCTGTATCCGGTGCTCGACGCCGACAGCCACCTGGTGGGGGCGATTACGCGTCACAGGCTGCTCAGCGCGGCGCTCAAGTTCAGACGCAAGCAGGATGCGCGCATCGACGAAGTCATGGTGCGCAAGGTGGTCGTCGGCTATCCGGACATGACGTTGCGCGAACTGACCAACCTGATGGCGCAGACCGAGCTTTCGAACGTGCCGATCGTCGCCCGTGACGATCAGAAGCAGGTGCTCAGTGTGATGACGGTCGAACACCTGCTGCGGGCACGTCTGATCGATGTCAACGAGGAACGGCAGACCGAGCGCGTAATCAATTTTCCGCTGATTCGCGCGGTGCGCGGCGGCATGATGCTGATGCGCCGGCGCCGCGCCGGGCCGCCGCCCGTCGAAGAGGCCTAGCACCTCGATTGCACGGCCGGACCGCCTGCTTGCCGCTGCCCGCCGCCGGCGGGTGTAGAATCCGCAAGGCAAGGAGGCGGCATGCCGGAGCGGCAGGAATCCGAATTGATCACGCTGGCGCTGCGCCAGTGCGTGCTGGCGGAAGAGCGGACCGAGCAATCGTCGGAACGCTCGTACCTGAATGCGGAGCGCAATCTGGCGGCGCTGGTGCATGCCGCGGTGGCGCTGATGATCCTGGGTTTCGCGATCGACCGCTATCAGCTGTATCCCGGCGGCACGTCCGCATCGGCTGCGCTCCATGATCCGCTCATTACCGGAACGCTGATCAGCTGGAGCGCCGCCGCGCTGATCGGACTGGGCGTGCTGGCTACATTCGCCGGCGGTCTGCGCTACCTGGCATTCATCCTGAAGTATCGCCGGCAGCATGTCCTGCTGCTGCGCTACGGGCCGCTGCTGGCGCCGCTGCTGGCGTTGCTGGTGGCGGTTTCCGGGCTGACGGTGCTGGTGCTGTTGTTCGTCACCGGCCGCTGACATCTCCCAAAGACGTAATCGCATGCCGGATACGCATCCATCCGAACAGATCACGTTGATGCGGAAACTGGTCGAGCTGTCGATCCAGCGTTCGGAGCTGTCGGCGGAACGCTCGTACATGAATGCCGAACGCACGCTGTCGGTGTGGATACGCACCGCGCTGTCGCTGATGATTTTCGGCATTGCGATCGACCGCTTCGGCCTGATGCTGCGCGAGGTATCGTTGCCCGTCATTCATGGCACCTCGCAGTCGAACGCGCTGTCGATGTGGAGCGGCCTGACGCTGGTTGCGCTGGGCGTTCTGGTCGTGCTGGCGACCGGCATCCGGTTTCTCGCATACGCTGCGGTCTATCGCCGCCGGCATGAATGGCCGGCTCGTCACGGCCCGTATCTGGCGCTGGCATTTGCGCTGCTGGTGACGATTTTCGGCATTGCGCTGCTGATCATTCTGCTGGCATTTACGTGAGCGCGGATACGCCGTGCCAGGCCGCCGGCATATTGGAGACTGGTTTTGATCGACCGGCTAGGCCATCGCGCCGATCAGACACAGAAACGCGACCACGGCCGCGATGCCGTGCAGCACGATGATGGAAGATGACAGCGGTGTGCGGCTGAGGTGAATGCCGAACAGAATAAAGCCGCCCAGCGCTGCGATGGCGAATATCAACAGCGCCGCCACCGCGAGACCGATGTGGCCGCTGTGCGTGATTGCGACGATCAGGGCGACGATGCCGGCGAGCGCCAGCAGTCCGTGGATGGCGGCAAGTGACATCGGCGGCAGCCGGTTGCCGAAGAAATGAACGGTGGCCATCGCTATGCCGATGAGAATGGCGGCGCCGAACAGGATGGCAGCGAGTATCAGCATGTGTGCGCTCTAGAATTTTTCCAGTCGCGGCCGCAGATCGAGTTCAAGCGTCCAGGCGCTCGAAGGCTGCCGGTGCAACTGATAATAGGTTTCGGCGATGGCGTCGGGGTCGAGCACGGCGTCGGCGCCGCGTTCGGCGGCCCGGCGGCCGGGGCGATCCGATGCGATCTGGCCGTCGATCACGACGTGCGCGACGTGGATGCCTTGGGGCTGGAATTCGCGCGCCATGCTCTGTGCCAGCGCGCGCAACCCGAATTTGCCGACCGCCAGATTGTGGAACGCGGCGCCGCCGCGCAGGCTGGCGGTGGCGCCGGTGAACAGGATGGTGCCGCGATGCGAGTGTTCCGATTGTCCGGCGAGCAGGCGGCGCACCGCTTCGCGGCCGACCAGGAAGCCGCCGAGGCATGCGATCCGCCAGCAGCGTTCGAATTCGTCGGCGCCGGTTTCAAGCAACCCCTTGTGTACGAAGGCGCCCGCGTTGAAAACCGTCAGGAACGGCGTTCCGCATTCGTGCGCGACCCGATCGAACAATTGCATGACCGCGGCCTTGTCCGTCGCATCGCACTCGAAGCCGTGCACGCCGGCGCCGATATCGCGCGCCAGTGCCTGCAGCCGTGAGTGGTTGCGCGCCGCGATCGCCACCGTCATGCCGGCGCGCGCGAAGCGGCGTGCGAGTGCGGCTCCCAGCCCGGGACCGGCGCCAACGATCAATGCCGTTTCCTGTCGTTCCATCATCGTGTCTCCCGGTTACGCATTATATCCGGCACAGAATGTCGGCCCCGCGCGCCAGTGTGTCCTCGGACTTCGCGAAGCAGAATCGCAGGATGCGGTGCGGGGGTGGTTCGCGGTAAAACGCCGACACCGGGATCGCGGCGACGCCGTTTTCCCGCGTCAGCCGCAGCGCGAAGTCGGCGTCCGGTTCGTCCGTGATCGCATCGTAACGTACGCACTGGAAATAGGTCCCGCGGCAGGGTTGCAGCTCGAAGCGCGACGCCGCAATCGCGTCGCGGAAGCAATCACGTTTCTTCTCGTAGAAGGCGGCGAGTTGCAGATACTGCTCCGGGTCATGCAAAAATTCACCCAGTGCGAGCTGCACCGGTGTATTGCAGGTGAACACGTTGAACTGGTGCACCTTGCGAAATTCGGCCATCAGCGCGCGCGGCGCCAGACAGTAACCGATTTTCCAGCCGGTGACGTGGTAAGTCTTGCCGAATGACGAAACGATGAAGCTGCGATCGGCGAGCTCCGGAAAGCGCGCCGCGCTCTGGTGTTGCTTGCCGTCGAACACAATGTGTTCGTACACCTCATCGCTGATCACGATGATGCCGCTGCCGGCAAGCCGCTGTTCGAGCCGCCGCAGGTCTTCCGCCGGAAAGACCGTACCGGTCGGATTGGTCGGCGAGTTGATCATGATCACTCGCGTACGCGGCGTGATTGACTGTTCCAGTGCGTCGAAATCGATGCGGAAATCGGGGTAGGCCAGTGACACGTAGACCGGCGTCGCCCCGGCCAGTTCGATTGCCGGCACGTAGCTGTCGTAAGCCGGCTCGAATACGATCACTTCATCGCCGTGCCCTGCAACCGCCATGATCGCCGTGAAAATTGCCTGCGTCGCGCCGGCGGTCACGGTGATCTCGTGTTCCGGATCGTAGCGCGCGCCATGGAGTTGCTTGACTTTTTCCGCGATCGCGTCGCGTAGCGACGGCTCGCCGGCCATCGGCGGATACTGATTGTGTCCGGCCTTCATGTGCTGCGTGACCAGATCGACGAGCCGCGGCGCGCAATTGAAATCCGGAAAGCCCTGGGACAGGTTGATCGCGTGATGTTCGGCCGCGAGCCGCGACATGACGGTGAAAATGGTGGTGCCGACGTGCGGCAGCTTGGACGGGACGGGGCGAGAAAATTCCGGCATCAGTGAATTCGTTATTCGTTGATCATCGTGGTCGCTCCGGCCGGCGCGAGCCACGGTGCGGCCGAATCGGAGACGATCAGGCGCTTGTCGTTCGGCGGAATGTACAGTTGCTGATAATAGACGTTGATCCGCGTGCCGGCCATCGCCACGCCTTCCATGATCGTCCCGAGCGTGCCGCCCGGCACCTTGATGGCGCGGCACACGTCGCCCGGAAAACGTGCCATTGAAATGCGTTGCCCGATCTGCGTGATCGGCAGATGAAAATCGCGGCGGATCAATGTCTTCAGGTTGGCACCTTCGATTTCCTTGATCGACTTGTTGAGCAGCCGGCCGAAACGGGGCGCACTCATGAAAAGCCGGCTGTAAACGAAAAATTCGTCATCGATGCCCAGCCGGCGATCGATCTGGATCACCTCGCCAGCGTCAGGGTCGATATATGCGGACCACGGACCGCGTTGCCTTACCCGCTTGCGCACGACGAGTTTCGGAAAAACGGGAAGGAATCCGGAGCCGTCATCATTGAGAAAACGGCAATGCCACGGCGCTTCCATCCGCTGGCGGCTGTCCGATACATAGGTGCCGCTGCCCTGTGCGCGGGTGATGAAGCCTTCTTCCACCAGCGAGCGCAGCGCCCGTTGCACGGTTCCGAGGCTGAATGGCGTGCAACGGACGAGCTCGGCTTCGGTCGGCAGTTTCTCGCCGAGCGTCCAGTAGCCACTGTCGATTGCGGCCATCATTGCTTCGCGCAGCTGCGCATATTTCGGCAGCCCGCGCAGCGGTGCGCGCCCGAACCGGTCGAAAAAATCGGATGTCCCGGACGCACGATTGCCGCGCGCCGACCCCGAGCCCGATGCGTGACGGGATTGATGCGCCTTTTGAATGGGGTGCCGTTTCATATCGAGCGTTGAGGTTTGTGCCGCCAAATGGTACAGCGGTTGAAGACAAAGCGCCACGCTACGGCGTTGTGGGCAACGGCGGCGGGGGAGCGTCGGGCGTCAGGAAGCGGCAGCGAGGCCGGCAGCGGCGGCCTGCCGGGTTGACACGATAAATACTATATAGCACTATAACACTATAGTATATGGACGGCCGGTTTACCTGGGCAAACGCGAAAATGACATCCAAAAATCTTCTGATCATCATGTCGGATGAGCACAATCCGAAAATCATGGGATGCTCCGGGCATTCCGCGGTTCGCACGCCGAACATCGACGCGCTGGCCGCGGCCGGCACGCGCTTTTCGGACGCTTATACGACGTCGCCGGTGTGCGTGCCGGCACGTGCCGCGTTTGCGGCGGGAAAATATGTGCACCAGATCGGGTTCTGGGATAACGCCGATGCCTATGACGGATCGGTGCCCAGCTGGCATCATCGCTTGCGCGACAGCGGGCATCACGTCGTGTCGATCGGCAAGCTGCATTTTCGCGGCGGCGACGACTACGGCTTCAGCGAAACGATGATCCCGATGCACGTGATCGATGGCAAGGGTGATCTGATGGGGCTGGTCCGCGATGATCTGCCGGAACGCGGTGCGTCGTGGAAGATCGCCAAATGGGCAGGGCCTGGCGAGACGCCGTACACCTTTTATGATCGGGAAATCGCTGCCCGTGCGCAGATCTGGCTGCGGGAAGAAGCGCCGCAGCATGCGGACAAGCCATGGGTGCTGTTCGTTTCATTCGTGTGTCCGCATTTTCCGTTGACTGCGCCGCCGGAGTTTTATTACCAATATCCGCTCGATCGGGTGGAATTGCCGAAACAATACCGGAAGGACGAGCGCCCGACACATCCGTTCGTGCGTGATTACGCGAACAGCTTCGTGTATGACCGCTATTTTGACGAAGTCAAATTGCGCAGGGCGATAGCCGGATATTACGGGCTGTGCTCGTTCGTGGACGACAACGTCGGCCAGGTGTTGCGTGCGCTCGAAGCGTCGGGACTGTCCGAATCGACCCGCGTGCTCTATACCAGCGATCACGGCGACAACCT
This sequence comes from Betaproteobacteria bacterium, assembly GCA_040255885.1. Classification (GTDB taxonomy): domain Bacteria; phylum Pseudomonadota; class Gammaproteobacteria; order Burkholderiales; family JBDZVW01; genus JBDZVW01. Next base: position 3,089 of record JBDZVW010000017.1, on the reverse strand, counting down.
CGGCAGCCGCGGACTGTGGGGCAAATCGACGATGTACCAGGAAGCCGCCGGGGTGCCGCTGATCATCAGCGGTGCCGACATTCCGCGTGGGCGCGTGGTCGGTACGCCGGCGAGCCACGTCGACATTTATCCATTCATCATGCAATGCGTTGGCGCGGATGTTCCGGGGATGTACGACGGTCACCCGGGACATTCGCTGTTCGGCCTTGCCGGCGGCGCCGAGCCCTCAAGGAACGTTCTGTCCGAATATCACGGCATGGGTTCGACCACCGGCGCCTTCATGATCCGGAATGGAAAATTCAAATACGTTCATTACGTCGCCTATAAGCCGCAGCTCTTCGACCTGGAGTCCGATCCCGAAGAACTGCACGACCTTGCCGATGATCCGGCGTTTGCCGAGGTGTTGCGCGACTGCGACGCGAAGCTGCTGAACATTTGCAATCCCGAAGAAGTGGACCGGCGCGCGAAGGAACGCCAGAGCGAGCTGCTCGCATTGAACGGCGGCCGCGAGGCGGTCATTGCACGGGGAGATCTGGGTTTTTCACCACCGCCCGGCGTTCAGCCCGTTTTTGAATAGGAACGACGGGGGCTGGAGTTCAGGTTCAATGAGATGATCAAAGGAGGAACAACGTGAATTCCGGTGCACTGAAATATGCCGTACTCGGGTTGCTGTTGATGGTCGTTGGTGCGCCAGGCGCAACATTTTAAATCCACACCGCTGAACCGGCAGCAGGTGGAAAAGATCCTGACGGATCCCGACGTCATCTACTCCGTGACGCCGCAAAAAATGATGGTGTGGGCAAAGACTATGTATTCACCCGGTCTGCTGAAACATGAATTCAAAAGCTGGAAGGATTTCTTCTTTCCGATGGCTTATGGTCTGGCAGGGAACCGAGCGGAGTGTCGCCGTCGGATTCTGACGGGCTTACAGCGGAACGCCTTCGATACACGGACGTCCATGCGGGAGTCGCGATCATAGCGACTCCCAGTGCTTGACCATCCGCTGCCGCATCGCGGCGTCGGGCAGCCTGCCGCTGCCGGCTGCCATGTTGTCAGCGAGGTGTTTCGGATTGCGCGTTGCCGGTATCGCGCAGGCGACTGCCGGGTTCGACACGATGTATTTGAGGAAGAACTGCGCCCAGCTCGTGCAATCAAATTCCGCCGCCCATGACGGCAACGATTTGCCTTTCGTTTTCGCGAACAGCTCGCCCTGCGCGAAAGGGCGGTTGATGATGACGGCGGTGCCGGTTTCCTGCGCCAGCGGCAGCAGGCGTTGTTCGGCATCGCGTTCGGCAAGCGAATAGTTGAACTGGACGAAATCATAGCGGCGCGTTGCCACCAGCTTTTCCAGCTCGGGATATGCGCTGGCGTCGTAGTGCGTGATGCCGCTGTAGCGGATGCGGCCCTGCTTCTGCCATTCTTCAATGGTTGCGGTCTGGGTTTTGAGGTCGACGAGATTGTGAATCTGCATCAGGTCGATGCGGTCGGTACGCAGGCGCGCGAATGATTGCTCCATCTGGCGGATGCCGGCGTCGCGGCCGCGGGTCCAGACCTTGGTCGCCAGAAACAGCGCCGGGCGCAGATGATGATCGGCGGCAAGGTGGCCGATCACGGTTTCGGCGTTGCCGTACATCGGCGAGCTGTCGACGACGCTGCCGCCCAGATCCGTGAAGTGCTGCAGCACCTGACCGAGCGCCGGCAGCAACGGCGAGCCGGACGCTACGTCGAACGCGACATAGGTGCCGAGCCCTATCACCGGCAGCATTTCTCCACTTCGCGGAATCGGGCGCTCCAGCATGATTGCGTTCGCCGAGGTCGTTGCGTGAGCCATTCTGCCGGCGATCGCGGCGCCGCCGCAGGCCAGCATGCCTTGCAGCATTTTACGGCGCGATACGGTCATTGTGCACCTCTCCATTGCGACGGCCGGAAAGCGCCGCAGGCAGCAGCATGGTCTGCTGCGCGCGCCCCAGCAGCCATGACGTTAGCATCCAGATCGCCGCCGCCGGGACCGCGACCAGCGCCAGCTTGGCGCCGACGAAGCCGGCAGAGCCGAACGCTGCGGTAATCCATCCCGAAAAGGCATCGCCGCCGCGATAGATCACGGTGTCGATGAAGTTCTTCGATTTGTATTTTTGCTCGCGTGCCACCGTGACGAACAGCATTTCGCGGGCCGGCCTGGCAATCGCGTATTCGGTCGCGCGGCGGATGATCTGGAACGCGGCAATTGCGAACAGCGCCGGAAACACGCCGTAGAAACCGAAACCCAGCAGCGTCACGGCGGGCAGCAGGACCAGTGCGATTGCCACTCCGAAGCGGCGCAGCAGCGGTGCCGTCGCAAATACCTGCAGCAGCAGCGCCAGCACGTTGACCGCGAGATCCAGCGTTGCGAACAGCGCGGTGCGTTGCTCTGATGATGGCAGCGATGCGCCGACCATCCGTGCCTGTTCGAAGTAAACGAGGGTGGCGAGAAGCGACGTCAGAGCGATGTAAAGGCAGATGCCGAGCAGATACGGGGATGCGGCCACCGTTTTGATTCCCGCCCAGGCGGCGCCGCCGACGGCCGGCGGCGGTGTGCGCGGTCGCCGCGCTGCGCCGGCGCGGCGTGTCCAGCGATCGATACGCGAGAAGCAGACCAGCGTGGCGATTAAAAATGCCGCCGACAGCAACAGCAGGGTGGCGGTGCCCACCGTTGTGGCGAGGAGCGCCGCCAATGCCGGCCCGGCAAGCGCTCCCGCGCTGCCGCCGGCCGCGACGAAACCGAACAGACGTTTTGCCTGCCTGTCGTCGAAGACATCGACCATGAAACTCCAGAACAGCGACACGACGAACAGATTGTAGACGCTGACCCAGATAAAGAAAGCGCCGGCCACGGCCGTGGGTGCGAAGCCGCTTCTCAGGGCGGCGTAGAACAGTACGAGATGCACGGCGAAAAAGCCGTACACCACCGGCAGCAGCGTTCCCCGTCGCCAGCGTGCCGCCGCCCAGCCAAACACCGGCACCGCTGCCAGCATCGCAACGAAAGTCCCGCTGAACAGCCACGGCAGGTTGTGCACGCCGCTCTCGATACCCATGGCGTCGCGTACCGGCCG
>JBDZVW010000279.1:0-4136 GCA_040255885.1 Betaproteobacteria bacterium | reverse complement strand
ACGGTTACGTGATCGTGCAGGGCGGCGGCATTCCGGCGATTACGGTGATGGGCTACAATCACGACGTTGACTGGAACGTGCTGCTGGCGCGGCTCGAGCGCATCACGCAGGAAAACGTCAAACCCATTGTCAAATAGGGAGATCCGATGCAGGTCAGAATGCGGATGATGCTGCCGGCTGCGGCCGCGCTGCTGATTGCCGGATGCGTGACGATCAACATTTATTTTCCGGCCGCCGCGGCGCAAAAGGCGGCGGACAAGATCATCGACGACGTGTGGCAGCTGAAACAGCCGGCAACAACCGGCGGCAGCGGCGAACAGCCGCCGCCGGCGTCCGCGGCACAGCCGGTTCAGCAGCCGGCGCCGGCCGAACGACCAGGCGGACAATCGAAGCCATGAATCGCCGATCCCCGCTGAACCGTTACGCTACAGTCCGGAGTGAGCGCATGAAGACGTTATGGAATCCGATCCTGGCCGTCTTGCCGGTGCTGGCGGCACTGCTGGTGCTGGCATCGCCGGCCGGCGCGCAGGCGCAGACGCAGACGCAGGCAAACATCGACATCAATACGCCGGCGATCAACAGCATCAAGAGCAGCATGCACCAGCGCTGGACGAACCTGCGGGCGTACTTCGTGAATGGAGCGGTCGGCCTGACGCATGATGGCTTCATCGCGCTGCACGATGCGAGTCACGTGCCGCTGCCGCAGCGCGCGCAGCTCAATTCGATGATCGCGGCAGACAACCAGGATCGCAAGTCGCTGTATCGCGAAATCGCGAATGAGAACGGCCATCCCGATTGGGAGAACGACATCCGCATGACGTTCGCGCAGCGCTGGATAGACAAGGAGCCTTCCGGCTGGTGGTATCAGAACGCGGCCGGCGCCTGGGTCCGCAAATGATACCGGTGCTCGTATTCGATATCGAGACGATTCCCGATATCGACGGCCTGCGCAAGCTGCACGGGCTGGATGCCGACATCGCCGACAAGGATGTCGCCGACATGGCGTTTCAACTGCGGCGGCAATCGTCGGGCAGCGACTTTCTGCCGCTGCATCTGCAGCGCGTGGTGACGATTGCGTGCGCGCTGCGCGACCGCGATACGTTCCGCGTATGGTCGTTCGGCGAGCCGGAGGATACCGAGGCCAGTTTGATTCAGCGCTTCTTCGACGGCATCGAACGCTATGCACCGCAGATCGTGTCGTGGAACGGCGGCGGCTTCGACCTGCCGGTGCTGCACTACCGCGGCCTGATTCATGGCGTGCGCGCCGCGCGCTACTGGGATCTCGGTGACGATGATCGCGACTTCAAGTGGAACAACTACATCAGCCGTTACCACATGCGGCATCTTGACCTGATGGACCTGCTGGCGCTGTACCAGCCGCGCGCCGCGGTGCGGCTGGATCAGATCGCGCAACTGATCGGATTTCCGGGCAAGCTCGGGATGGACGGCAGCCAGGTATGGGACGCGTACCTGGCGGGAAAGACCGCCGAGATTCGGCACTATTGCGAAACCGATGTCGTGAACACCTATCTGGTCTATCTGCGTTTCCAGATGATGCGCGGTGCCTTGACCGGCGAGCGCTACGATGCCGAATGCGCGGTGGTGCGCACGTCACTCGGCAAGTCCGCGGAGCCGCATTGGCAGGAGTTTCTTGGGCATTGGAAGGGCTGATTTCCCGTCCGCACTGGCGCCCGCAGACGTTCCCCCCTCCTTATAGAGGAGGGGCATTCGCGACGGCGAACGGGGTGGTGGGCGGTGCTTGCCGAAGCCACGAAACCACCCCGTCCGCTACGCGTGCGACCCTGGAGCGGGATGCGGCGCCTCGTGACGCGGTCGTTGCGCCCTACGCTGGCCGATTTCCTTCGAGGGCCCTCGGCCGACGTTTCGAGGCGCTACCCCTCCTCATTTGAGGAGGGGAAACAAACCAATGAGCGTGAAAGTATGCACGAATTTTCCCCGCCTTATCGAGGCGGGGAGCCCGCGAAAGCGGGCGGGGGCGGTGGGCGGTGCTTATCGGAGCCACAAAATCTCATTTGACGAGCGAATCAAAACCGCAACGCACTTCCGTACGACTAATTATCTTCTCCCATAATGCAACGCCCGGCACTTCCAACAGGCAACATCGTCACCATCGAATCCCTCGACCAGGAGGGGCGCGGCGTTGCGCATCGTGATGGCAAGGTGCTGTTCGTCGAAGGCGCGCTGCCGGGCGAAACGGTCGAATTCGTACCGCTGCGGCGCAAGCCGAAATTCGATTTCGGCACGGCCGGTGCCGTGCTGCGGGAAAGCGCGTCGCGCGTTGCGCCGCGCTGCCGCTATTTTGGAACGTGCGGTGGCTGCAGCATACAGCACCTGGAGCTACGCGCGCAGGTCGCGATGAAGCAGCGCGTGCTGGAGGCCGATCTCGAACATATCGGCAAGGTTGTTCCGGAAACCATGCTGCCGGCGATTCACGGACCGGCGTGGGGCTATCGCCGGCGCGCGCGATTCAGCGTGCGCGTGGTGCCGAAAAAAGGCGGCGTGCTGGTCGGATTCCACGAGAAACGCAGCAGCTATGTCGCCGACATGGAAAGCTGCGAGGTGATTCCGCGGCGTATTTCACGATTGCTGGTGCCACTGCGGCGCCTGGTCGAAAGCCTCGGCATCAGCAACCGCGTGCCGCAGATCGAGCTGGCGGCGGGCGACGGCCGCGACGTGCTGGTGCTGCGCCATTTGCAGCCTTTGACCGCATCCGACATCGACCGGCTGCGGCAATTCGCGGCCGACACCGGCGTGCACCTGTTCCTGCAGCCGGGCGGCCCCGAAACTGCGCATCCGCTGGTACATGATGCCGATCCGCTCATCGAGTACGCGCTTCCTGATTTCAATTTGCGGCTGGCATTCAGTCCGACCGAGTTCACACAGGTCAACCATGCGGTGAACCGGGTGCTGGTGCGGCGCGCGCTGAATCTGCTCGAAGTCGAGCCGGGACATCGTGTTGCCGACCTGTTTTGCGGCCTCGGCAATTTCTCGCTGGCCGCGGCGCGCCGCGGTGCTGAAGTGGTGGGCATCGAGGGCAGCGAACCGCTGGTCAGGCGCGCGGCCGACAATGCGCGCCGCAATGGCCTGGACGGACGCGCGACATTCATCCAGGCCGACCTGTTCGGGATCGATCGCGCCCGGCTGCGCAAGCTGGGACACTTCGATCGCATGCTGATCGATCCGCCGCGCACCGGCGCGATCGGCGTGGTACATGCGCTCGATGACGATGCGCCGCGGCGCATCGTCTATGTATCATGCAACCCGGCGACGCTGGCGCGCGATGCCGCCGTGCTGGTTCACGTGCAAGGTTACCAGCTCGAAGCGGCCGGGGTGGTCAACATGTTTCCGCAGACGTCGCACGTCGAGTCGATAGCGGTTTTCTGCCGCAAATAAAAAGGGCGGCACTGAGTGCCGCCCCGGAAAGTCCGATCCTTCTTCTGCTTACTGCCGATTTCCGCTGAATGCCATCAGCAGTTGCAGCAGGCTGGTGAACAGGTTGTAGATGCTGATGTAAAGCGTCAGCGTGGCCGAGATGTAGTTGGTTTCGCCGCCGCGCACGATCTGGTTCACCTGGAACAGGATCAGCATCGACGAGAACAGCACGAACCCGGCGCAAATCGCCAGATGCGCACCGACGTTGGCGAAGAAAATATTCGCCACCACCGCCAGCATCAGCACCACCGCGCCGACCATCAGGAAATGCCCGAGATAGCCGAAATCGCGTTTGGTCGTCGACGCGATGCCCGCCAGCACGAAGAACACCGCGGCTGTTCCGCCGGCCGCCAGCCCGATCAGCTCGCCGCCGTTCTGCAGCCTCAGCGCGACCTGCAGCAACGGTCCCAGCAGTATGCCCATCAGGAACGTCAGGCCCAGCAGCAGCACGACGCCGATGCCGCTGTTCTTGTTCGCTTCGATCGCGAAGAACAGGCCATAGATGCCGGCGAGGATGAGTATCGACGACATCACCGGGCTTTTCGCCAGGAACGCGAAGCTGATGTTGATGCCGAGCATCGCGCCGATCATGGTCGGGACCAGCGAGATGGCCAGCAGCAGGTAGGTATTGCGCAGTACGCGATGCCGTTGCAGCGCGAGACTATCGCCTGAGGTGGGTATCT
>JBDZVW010000278.1:0-4154 GCA_040255885.1 Betaproteobacteria bacterium | reverse complement strand
GCCATTCCCCTTATCTACCGATCACAATCGGAAACACTGGCCGTTCAGGCTGCGCCCCGGCGTGGCGCTCGGCGGCGTGGCCGTCTGTTTCGTATTCGCGGGAATTGCGCGGGCACAGGTCGCTGCACCATCAGCCCCGAACAGTTCCGCCAAAACCATCGTGCTGCCGACAATCACGGTGACTTCACCACCACTCGGCTCATTGACGGTACCGAGTGTCGCGCAGCAGAAACGCGAGATCGATCAGACTGCCGGCTCGGTCGGCTTCATCGACAGCGAATCGCTCGGCAACCGCTATACGGCCAATCTCGATGACGTGCTGAAGGATGCACCCGGTGTCATGGTAGACACGCGCTATGGTCAGGAATTGCGTCTGTCGATTCGCGGTTCCGGCATCGCGCGCGCCTATCACACGCGCGGCATCGAGATCCTGCAGGACGGCATCCCGACCCATCAGGCCGACGGCAGCGGTGATTACTACCAGATCGATCCACTGGCACTGCGTTCGGTCGATATCTACAAGGGTGGCAACGGCCTGGCGTACGGCTCGTCGACGCTGGGCGGCGCGATCAACTTCGTCACACCGACCGGCCATACCGCGATCGCTCCGAACATGCTACGCATTCATGGCGGCAGCTTCGGCACGGTGCAGGTGAATGGCCAGGTCTCACGCGTGAGCGGCGATCTCGACTTCATGGCCAATTTCACGACACTGCACTCGGACGGCTACCGCCAGCACGAAACCGGGCAATATGAACAGTTCAATGCCAACCTCGGCTATCGCATCAGCCCCGGCATCGAAACGCGATTCTACATCGGCGCCTACGTCGTCGATCAGCTGCTGCCGGGCACATTGACGCTCGACGAGGCGCTGCATCACCCGAAGTCGGCACAGAACGCAGCCGTCGCGCTCGACGAGGCACGCAACACCCGCGTCGAGCGCTTCGCGAACCGCACCACGTTCGCGCTCGACAGCGGCAGTCTGGACATCGACACCTGGGTCATCCACAAGCGCCTCTACCACCCGATCTTCCAGGTGCTCGACGAGAATGGCGTGACCTACGGCATCGCGCCGCGCTATACGACGAAATTCACCGTTGGCGGTCACCACAACGAACTGATTGTCGGCGGCCGCTTCTTCGGCGGCAACAACACCGCGCTGCGCTTCGTCAACAATGCCGGATCGGAAGGACAGCAGACGCTGGACTCGCGGCAGAATGCGTACAATTACGAGGGCTATTTCGAGAACCGTTTCTTCGTGCTGCCGCAGCTGGCGCTGATGACCGGTGCCAAGCTGCTGCACGACGAGCGGCGCTACGTCGACAACGGCGGCCTGACCGCCGATCCGACGGCAAAGACGGCAAATCGCGCCTATGACGGCTTCAATCCGAAGATCGGCGTGTTATGGAATCTGCGCCCGGACATTCAGGTTTTCGCCGATGTAACGCGCAGCCAGGACGTGCCGGATTTCACGGATCTGACACAGACTTTCGGCAGCACCGGTAACTTCGTTCCGCTGCAGGCGCAACGCGCATGGACCGCCGAAATCGGCACGCGCGGCAGCTATCACCGCTTCGGCTGGGACGTGACGTTTTATCGTTCGTGGGTACGGGACGAACTGCTGCAGTACACGACGGATTCCAACATCCCCGCTTCCACGTTCAACGCCGGCAGCACGTTGCATCAGGGAATCGAACTCGGTGTGTCCGCCGAACTGCTGCACAACATTTCGGGCCCGCACGCCGGTGACAAACTGACGCTCAGCCAGCTGTGGAACTGGAGCGACTTCACGTTCCGCAACGATCCGCAATACGGCAACAACCGGATTCCCGGCATACCGCTCAACGTTCTGCGCACCACCTTGTCCTACACACAGCCCGGCGGCTTCTATTTCACGCCGGGCATCGATTGGGTTCCCGGCGGCGCGTGGGCGGATTACGCCAATACGCTGAAGGTGCCGGGCTACGTGCTGTTCGGGCTGGAAACCGGTGTGAATTTTTCCGACGGATGGTCGATCTATCTCGAAGCCCGCAACCTCGCCGACAAGCGTTACGTCAGCGATTTCGGCCCGGTCACCAACGCACAAACGCAGAACACGGCGGTGTTCTACCCGGGCGACGGCCGCAGCGTGTTCGTGGGCCTGCGGCACATCTTCTGACGCGGCAACCAATAGTGCTGACCACCCCTCCGCTTCGCTCCTCCCCTCCTTAAAAACAGGAGGGGAAAAACCTTTGCCATGCGTGCGATTTGTTTCTCCCCTCCTCGAATGAGGAGGCTACGCATTCGTCCCGAACCCAGACTACACTGCGTTGCTTCGGACCAGACACTTGCACGCCTTGCCCGAACGCGTCGCAGCCAACACTCATCAAAACATCCATAGCGGCAAGATACAAGGGGTGGCGCCTCGGAGCGTCGGCCGAGGAGCCCCAAAGGGGATCGGCCAGCGTAGAGAATGCGCGACCGTGAATCGAGGCGCCTGCATCCCGCTCCAGGGCCGCACCCGCTACGCGGGCAGCGGTCGGTGAGGCGGAGCAGGAGCCCCATCGTTAGATGGGGTGCGACCCGAATCCGGACGCAAGGCCGCCGGCCGCTCATGGCCGCCTCCAGGGTCAGATCCCGGCTCGCGCCGGGACCCTCTTCCGCCTTCCGGCGGCCACGCTCCACCCGTCGCGGTCGCACGCGCAGCGGACCGGGTGGTGGGCGGCGACTGAAAAACCAATCGTCGTTCCTTCATGCTATACACGTCGCGATGGCGGGGAGCTCGGAAACACGGATGGGGGCAGATCCATTCCGGCCAGCCGTTGCTCGAGCCGCGTTTTAACCGCCGGCCATTCGTGATCCAGAATGCTGAACACCGCGGTGTCGCGGCGGCGTCCATCGGGCATGATGCGCTCGCAGCGCGTAATCCCTTCGAACAATGCACCGAGCTTGAGGATCGCACTTTTCGAATGTTCGTTCAGGACGTCGGTACGGAACTGTACGCGGATCATTCCGAGGCGCTCGAACGCATGACGCAGCATCAGATATTTGATTTCCGGATTGACGCTGCCGCCCTGATGCGAGGCCGCGATCCAGGTGTAGCCAATCTCCAGGCGACGGTTGGCCTCGTCGATATCGAAGTAGCGCGTGCAACCGACAACGGCTCCGGAAGCGGCGAGTGTTATCGCGAACGGCAACGCGGTGCCGGCGTCGCGCTCGGCAAGCACGGCACCGATGTACGCTGCAACGCCGGCTGCGTCCGGTATCGTGGTGACCGTCGATTCCCACAACCTGCCGTCGGCGGCTGCCTGGACCAGCTCTGCCGCATGCGCCTGACGCAGCGGCACCAGCGTGACACCGCGGCCGGTCAGCGTCACTTCAACGGACATTGTCCTTGTCCGCTGTGATGTCCGCCATGCTTATTTGATTTCCTTCAGTACGGTACTCACGGTTTCGAACAACTGATCGATCTGCTTCTTCTCGACAATCAGCGGCGGTGAGAACGCCAAGATGTCGCCGGTGAAGCGCACCAGCACGCCTTTCTCGAAACACTTGACGAACGCTTCGTGCGCGCGTGCACCGGGCTGATCCGGACGCGACTCCAGTTCGATGCCGCCGACCAGTCCCAGGTTGCGGATGTCGATGACGTGCGGCAGCCCCTTCAGCGCATGAATCGCATTCTCGAAATACGGTGCCAGTTGCGCGGCGCGGTTGAACAGATCCTCGCTGCGATACAGGTCGAGCGTCGCGCATGCGGCGGCGGTCGCCAGCGGATGACCGGAATAGGTATAGCCGTGAAACAGCTCAATCGAGCCGGAGGCACCGGCGTCGACCACCGCATCGTGTATCTGCTGGCGCACTGCCACCGCCCCCATCGGCACCGTCGCGTTGCTGATGCCCTTCGCCATCGTGATCAGGTCCGGCGTCACGTTGAAATGCGTACTCGCGAACGGCGCGCCAAGCCGTCCCATGCCGGTGATGACTTCATCGAAGATCAGCAGAATTCCGTACTTGTCGCAGATCCGGCGCAGCTTTTCCAGATAGCCCTGCGGCGGCACCAGCACACCGGTCGAACCGGCCAGCGGCTCGACGATCACCGCCGCGATCGTCGACGCATCGTGCAGCGCCACCAGACGCTCCAGCTCATCGGCGAGATGCGCGCCCCACGCCGGCTG
>JBDZVW010000277.1:1648-4166 GCA_040255885.1 Betaproteobacteria bacterium | reverse complement strand
CGGGCGGCCACCAGCAGCAGCGCGATGATTCTGGCGATCATCGTCGGCGCGAAGATTTTCGGCACCGCGATTTCACTGCTGCACGTGCCGCAGGACGTGGTGGCGTGGATGGACGGCCTGAATCTCGCAGCATGGCAGTTCCTGATCGCGATCAACATCCTGTTCTTGATACTCGGCTGTTTTCTCGATGCCGCGGCGGTGGTGCTGGTGACGGTGCCGATCCTGCTGCCGACGCTGCAACTGCTGCACATCGACCTGATCTGGTTCGGCGTCATCCTGGTGATCAACATGGAACTCGGCGCGATCACGCCGCCGGTGGGCGTCAACCTCTACGTCATCCAGGCGATCCGCCGCGATTATTCGATCGGAGAGATATTGAACGGCGCGCTGCCGTTCGCGCTGATCGGACTGTCCGGCCTGGCGCTGGTGATGATTTTTCCGGAGATCGCGCTATGGCTGACGCACGGAGTGAAATAGGAACGGGCATCACGCCGTCTGCCTGACGGGCTGCACGTTGGAGAACAGTTCCGGTCTGGAACGCACCTGCCACAAATCGAGTGCTTCCTGCATGCGCAGCCAGCTTTCCGCTGTAGTGTTGAGCAGCCGTCCCAGACGCACCGCCATTTCAGCCGAAAGCCCGCGTTTTTCCAGCAGCAATTCAGAAACCGTGAGGCGGCTTACGCCAAGACGCTGCGCCAGCTCGGTCTGAGTCATGTCGAGCGCCGGCAGCACATCTTCGCGCAACAGCGCTCCCGGATGGGTCGGTTTACGGTTTTGGTCTCGCAAGCTCTTCATCAATGATAGTCCTCCAAATTCGCGTCGCAGGCATCTTTGTAATGCATAACAATACAATGTCAAGGTAACCGGCGGCGCGCGTATTCAGGCGGCGTGCTGGCCGGCCGGCGTTTTCGTCCACGCGCCTCGGTAGCCACGGGTCCCGATGCATCGGACAACGTAAGCTCGCTGGCTTCCGTTGCCAGTTCGGTGATCGCGCTGATCACCGGATGCCGGTCGTTGCTCTTCGACAACGCGACGAATTCGACATGTGGAATTTTCGGCCGGGTTTCCAGCACGCGCAGCCGGCCGGCCTTGACGTCCTTGCCATAGCACAGGCGCGGCAGCAGGCAGACGCCCAACCCCGCCATCGTCAGGCCGGCGATGACGGTCATGTTGTTGCATGCCGCGGCCGGACGGTAGGCTGCGCCGTTGTCATGAAACCAGCGCTCGATGACCGGATGGTGATGCGATTCCTCCGACAAGCTCAGCACCGGCCAGCGTTGCAGATCAGTCGGCGCCAGCACCCGCTGCGGAATCTTCAGCCGCGGGCTCGCCATCCACACGAATTCGTCATAGCCCAGCGAATGGGATTCCAGATTCGGTTCGGCGACCGGTCCGGCGACGATTGCCAGATCGAGGTCACCGGCGCGCAGCCGGTCGATCAGCACCCGCGTCAGGCTGACATCTATCGTAAAAGCCACTTTCGGAAATTTCGCACGCAGCGCGTCCATCAGTTTCGGAAACCACGTATATGCAACCAGCCCCACCACCCCGACGCGCAGCACGCCGGAAATCGCCTTGCGGTCACCGATGCGAAAATTCATTTCCGATGCAATGCCGACCATCTGTCTGGCATAAGGCAACAGTTCGAGTCCGCGCGGCGTAAGATGCGCGCGATGGCCGCTGCGGTCGAACAGATCGACGCCGATGTAGGCTTCGAGTTCGCGGATGCGGGCCGACACGGTGGACTGGGTGGTGAACAATGCCTTCGCCGCTGCTGCGAAGCTGCCGTGCTCGGTGATACGGATAAACGTTTCAAGCTGCCTGATATTCATGCATCACCCGTTTGCGCGGATTTCATGATCGTCAACGTCGATGAATATAACCCTAAAAATATCGTTATCAATGATATACCGATTTCAGTACACTTTTTCCGGTTTGAACAACCTCAGTTGACCATGCTGCCCGGGGACTTTCCACGCCTGCATCCGGAACATAAAACCGCCGTCATTTTCGACGGCCACGAAACGTCGTACGCGGAACTCGATGGCCTGGCCAATCGCTTCGCGAATCTGCTGCTGTCACTGGGGCTGCAGCCGGGCGACCGCGCCAGCCTGCTGATGGAAAACGACGTGCTGATGGTCGCCGCGTATTTCGGCGCGTTCCGTGCCGGCATCGTTGCCAACCCGCTGAACCACCGCCTGAGCGACCAGGAACTGGCATTCATCCTCAACCACGCCGGCAGCCGCCTCATCATCACCGCCGCCGCATTTTCGGATTTGCTGTCGAACACCCTCCCCCGACTTGATGCCGCGCCCGCGGTACTGTGCCTTGGCCAGTCGGATGGCATGCGCGTCCCGTTTCTGTCCGACGATAAGCTGTACCGGCAGCCGGCCACTCCGGTAACGGCGGCCGCGCCGACGGCCGAAACTCCGGCGCTGCTGATTTACACGTCGGGCACGACCGGCCGGCCGAAGGGCGTCGTCCTGACACAGGGAAACGTCGCCGCCGGCTCGACCGC
>JBDZVW010000277.1:0-1548 GCA_040255885.1 Betaproteobacteria bacterium | reverse complement strand
GAAACCTATGGCCTGACCGAAACCACCGCGATCAACGTGATGAACCCGCTGCGCGGCACGCGCAAGCGCGGATCGATCGGCCGGGCACTGCCGCCGCAGCAGGTCATGATCATCGGCGACGACGGCAGCCCCGTGCCGGCCGGCACCCCTGGAGAAATAGTCGTGACCGGGCCCACGGTGATGTCCGGCTATTTTCGCGACCCGGACGCGACCGCGAACACCATTCGCGACGGCTGGGTGCGCACCGGCGATCTCGCGCGCATGGACGACGACGGCTTCATTTTCATCATCGGCCGTAAAAAGGAGATGATCATTCGCGGCGGGGAAAACATTTCGCCGCTCGAAGTCGAGCAGGCGCTGATGAAACATCCCGCGGTGCGCGAAGCCACTGTGGTCGGCATCGCCGACCGGATATGGGGCGAACGCGTGGCCGCCTGCGTGATACGCCGCGACCCCATCGATGAGGAAGTGCTGATCGAGTTCTGCCGCCAGAATCTGGCCCCGTTCAAGGCGCCCGACAGAATTCTTTTCGTTGACGAACTGCCGCGCAATGCGATGGGCAAGATCATGCGCAAAAAGGCAGCGGCACTGATCCAGGAATCGGCAACCACATGAGCACGAAATCCGTTGCAGTCGATTACGGCGACAGGCAGATCGAGATCGAAGTGCCGGACACGTCCGCGATCGCGGAATTCCGCGATCCTCCGTTGCTGGAAAATCCGCAACAGGCGGTGCGCGACGCACTCGCGAAGCCGTACGGCAGTCCGCCGCTGGCTGAACTCGCGAAGCCCGGCATGCGGGTCGCGATCGGCTTCGACGATCCGACGCGGCCCAACGTGCCGCCGCAGACCATCCTGCCGATCGTCGTCGAAACATTGCTGGCAGCCGGCGTCAACGAACGTGACATCGTGTTCATCAGCGGCTGCTCGAATCACCGCAAACCGACGCGGCTCGAGCTCGCGAACCATCTGGGCGCCGAAATCTTCAATCGCTTCTGGCTCCACGGCCAGATCATCAACCACGATTGCTACGATCCAGAACAGCTCAGATATTTCGGCATTACCGAAAGCGGCCGCTACGTGGAGCACAACCGGCATTTCGTAGACGCCGATCTGCTGATTTACCAGGGCAACGTCGCAGCGACCGCGTGGAAAAGTTATACCGGAACCGGTGCCGTCATCGGCCTCGCGTCGACGCAAAGCATCGCCTCGCATCACAGCTATCACTCGATTCCGGTTCCGAGCAACCTGGCCGGCAAGGAATCGAAGCCTCGGCGCAAGGTCAGCGTCAAGGACGAGATGAACGGCTTCCTCGAACAGGCGATCGGCAGGAAGATTTTCTACATCAACGCGGTCAATGGCACGAAAGGCCGCATGGCCGGCGTGTTTGCCGGATCCGCGCGCGAAGTCAGGCCGCCCGCATGGGAACTGGCGGAACGCATCTACCGCTGCCCGGTGCCGCAGGCCGACGTGCTGATCGTCGGACTGCCGCACAGCTATTCCTACGGCAGCTCGCACAATCCGCTGATCGCGGCGGTCGGCGCGCTGG
>JBDZVW010000276.1:0-4198 GCA_040255885.1 Betaproteobacteria bacterium | reverse complement strand
TGCTGGCCGAGCTGGTGCAACGGCGCAACATCGTGCTCGCCACCGGCGGCGGCGCAGTGCTCACCGAACAGAACCGCAGGCTGCTCGTCACCAATGGAACCGTGGTATATCTGAGGGCGGCGGTGGCCGACCTGTGGGCGCGCACCCGTCACGACCGCAACCGGCCGCTGCTGCAAACCGCCGACGGCCAGCAGAAACTGCAAGAACTGTTTTCCGATCGCGACCCGCTTTATCACGCCGTCGCCGACCTGGTGGTCGACACCGGCCACCAGAGCGTAAAGAACCTGGTGCGCAAACTCGAACAGCGGCTGGAAGCCTTTGCCAGGACCGGATCCGCCGCGCTGGCACGGGGATGACATGGCGCAGTCCACCAACGATCGCATGCAGACGCTGACCGTCGCACTCGGCGATCGCAGCTATCCGATATACATCGGCGCCGGCCTGCTGCAACGCTTCGCACAGCTCGCTGCGGACTTATCGTCATCCGCGGTAGTGGTCACCAATACCACCGTCGCGCCGCTCTATCTCGATGCACTGGCCGAAGCGCTACGCGGCCGCGGCATCGGCAGCATCCCGATCGTCCTGCCCGACGGCGAAGCCTACAAGGACTGGCGCACGCTCAACCGCATCTATGACGCGCTGATGGAAAACCGCTGCGAGCGCGGCGCCACGCTGATCGCGCTCGGCGGCGGCGTGATCGGCGACATCGCCGGCTTCGCCGCCGCGACCTACCAGCGCGGCATGCCGTTCGTCCAGGTACCGACCACCCTGCTGGCGCAGGTCGATTCGTCGGTCGGCGGCAAGACCGCGATCAATCATCCGCTGGGCAAGAACATGATCGGCGCCTTCTACCAGCCGCGCGCCGTCATCGCCGACACCACAGTGCTCGACACGTTGCCCGACCGTGAGCTGTCGGCCGGACTGGCCGAAGTCATCAAATACGGCCTGATCCGCGATCTGCCATTTCTCGAATGGCTGGAACACAACATGTCGCAGCTGATCGCGCGCGAACCCGCTGCACTCGCTCACGCCATCGCACGTTCGTGTGAGAACAAGGCCGAAATCGTCGCCGCCGACGAGCGCGAAACCGGCATGCGCGCGCTGCTCAATTTCGGCCATACCTTCGGGCATGCGATCGAAACCGGGCTGGGCTACGGGCAGTGGCTGCACGGTGAGGCGGTCGCCGCCGGCATGGTGCTGGCCACCCGGGTATCGTGTCAGATGGGGCTGATTGCAGACAGCGACGTTGCGCGCATCGAGCGCATTCTGCATGCGGCACGGCTGCCGGTCGACGCGCCGCCATTCGGCGTCGAACGCTACCTGGACCTGATGGGCCACGACAAGAAAGTCGAAAGCGGCCGGATTCGTTTCGTGCTACTGCGGCGCCCGGGCGAGGCCTTCATCACCGCAGACGTGCCGCAGACGGCGCTGGCAAGCGTGCTGAGCAGCGACACCGCGAATGTCTAGGCTCGCGCCCTACGCGGCGAACCCGCGCGCATCACGCGGCCGCCGGCACCCGGAACCTCCGCCGGCCGGACGCAGCGAGTTTCAGCGCGACCGCGACCGCATCATTCATTCGTCGGCATTCCGCCGCCTCGAATACAAGACGCAGGTATTCGTCAATCATGAAGGCGACCTGTTCCGCACACGGCTCACGCACAGCCTCGAAGTCGCGCAGATCGCCCGCTCCGTTGCGCGCAACCTGAATCTCAGCGAGGACCTCGTCGAAGCCGTGGCATTGGCGCACGATCTCGGCCACACGCCGTTCGGGCATGCCGGGCAGGACGCGCTCAACGCCTGCATGAAACCGTACGGCGGCTTCGAGCACAATCTGCAATCGCTGCGCGTCGTCGACGTGCTGGAACGGCGCTATGCAGCGTTCGACGGCCTCAATCTGTGCTTCGAAACGCGGGAAGGCATCCTCAAGCACTGCTCGCTGAAGAATGCGCGCACACTGGGTGACGTCGGCGAGCGCTTCATCCGGCGCCGCCAGCCATCGCTCGAAGCGCAATTGTGCAATCTCGCCGACGAGATCGCGTACAACAACCATGACGTCGACGACGGCCTGCGTTCGGGTCTGATCACGCTCGCGCAACTGCGCGAAGTGGACATCTTTGCGCGCCACCTGGAGCAGGCGACACGTGATTATCCGGCGCTCACCGGCCGCCGGCTGGTCCACGAAACGGTACGCCGCATGATCAACACGCTGGCCGTCGACCTGACGCAGGAAAGCAAGGCCCGCATCGCGGGCGCAAAGCCGCGCACCCTCGACGACGTGCGCGCCGCCGCGCCGCTGATCGGCTTCAGCGCCGAGATGCGCCGCGAGCAGCAGACGCTGAAGCGGTTCTTGCACACCGCGCTCTACCAGCATTACCGGGTGACGCGCATGATGACCAAGGCGCAGCGCATCATCGGCGAGCTGTTCGCGGCGTTTCTCGACGAACCGCGGCTGCTGCCGCCGGAGCACCAGAATCGTGCGGCCGACGACCGGCCGCGCGCGATCGCCGACTATATCGCCGGCATGACCGACCGCTACGCGATTCTCGAACATCGCCGATTGTTCACGATCGAAACGACGTAACGTGCTGTTCGTGTGCCATTTTTCTTGCGGGCACACATCTCCCTGTCGAAATTCGTGTTGAAGCTGTGCGCCGAACTCTATAGAATTACCGGGTTTCGCCGTAAATTTTTGACACCTCTCCGGGACGCGCGACGATAGCCTTCGGCGCACCCGCCGCCCGCCCCGGGGTCCCAGGGGCGAGGTTCAACATGAATCACCCGCAACCGCCGGTCCGCCAGGGCCTCTACGATCCATCGCACGAGCATGACGCGTGCGGTGTCGGCTTTGTTGCGCACATCAAGGGCCGGAAAAGCCACGCGATCATCGAACAGGGGCTCACCATCCTGAAAAATCTGACCCATCGCGGCGCGGTGGGCGCGGATCCGCGGGCCAGCGACGGCGCCGGCATCCTGATCCAGATTCCGGACGCGTTCTTCCGTGAGGAAATGGCGAGCCAGGGCGTGACGCTGCCGCCGTTCGGGCAGTATGGCGTGGGACAGGTGTTTCTGCCGCAGGAACCGGCATCACGGCTGGCCTGCGAATACGAAATCGAGCGCGCGATCAAGGATGAGGGCCAGATCCTGCTCGGCTGGCGCAACGTGCCGCGCGACAGCTCGGCGCTCAGCGATTCGGTGAAGCAGATCGAGCCGGTGATCCGCCAGGTGTTCATCGGACGCGGGCGCGGCGTCACGGTGACCGACGCGCTCGAGCGCAAGCTCTACATCATCCGCAAGAGCTCCGGCCACGCGATCCAGGCGCTGAACCTGCGGCACGGCAAGGAATTCTACGTGCCGTCGCTGTCGGCACGCACCATCGTCTACAAGGGCATGCTGCTCGCCGACCTGGTCGGCGTCTATTACAAGGATCTGCAGGACGAGCGCGTGGTGTCGGCGCTGGCGCTGGTGCACCAGCGTTTTTCGACCAATACCTTCCCGACCTGGGACCTCGCGCACCCGTTCAGGCTGGTCGCGCACAACGGCGAGATCAACACGCTGCGCGGCAACGTCAACTGGATCCGCGCGCGCCAGGGCGCGACGTCCAGTCCGATTCTGGGGCGCGACCTCGACAAGGTATGGCCGCTGATCTACGACGGCCAGTCCGACTCGGCCTCGTTCGACAACGCGCTCGAGCTGCTGCTGATGAGCGGCTATACCATCGCGCACGCGATCATGACGATGATTCCGGAAGCCTGGGAAGGCCACACGCTGATGGATCCCGGCCGCCGTGCGTTCTATGAATATCATGCCGCGCTGATGGAGCCGTGGGACGGCCCGGCAGCAATGGCGTTCAGCGACGGCCGCCAGATCGGTGCCACGCTCGACCGCAACGGCCTGCGGCCGGCGCGCTACATCGTCACCAGCGACGATCTGGTGATCATGGCATCCGAGGCCGGCGTGCTGCCGGTGCCGGAAGAAAAGATCGTCAAGAAATGGCGCCTGCAGCCAGGCAAGATGTTCCTGGTCGATCTCGAAAAGGGCCGCATCGTCGATGATCAGGAACTGAAGGACACGCTTGCCTCCAGCCGCCCGTACAGCGAGTGGATCGACCGCATCCGGATCAAGCTCGACGACCTGCCGGCGCCGACGCAGCCGCGCGAACCAGCCACCGAGTCACTGCTCGACCGCCAGCAGGCGTTCG
>JBDZVW010000275.1:0-4203 GCA_040255885.1 Betaproteobacteria bacterium | reverse complement strand
GGGCTTCCGTCGCTGAAAGAAAGGGTGGCCAGTTTCTCGCTCATGACATCTCCACGTTATGGTGTAAAATTATATTTATTTATATAGAGTTATTGAATTATACTTATAATTGACATCACATTCAGTCACAGCAGGTCGATCAACGCCTGATGACGCGCGTCGGGCGCCCGTTGGCGCTTGCAGATACAGTCCCACAAGTCATTGTCCGGATAGTCCAGCACTTTCTCGAACGTCTCGCGCTGGTCGGCGCTCAGCGTCGCGCCGTAGCGATCGAGAAACCGGTCAAGCGCCAGGTCCAGCTCCAGCATGCCGCGCCGGCAGCGCCAGCGCACCCGGCCCAGTTCGGTCATAACATGCGCTTGGTCAGCATCGACTTGATCTTGCCGATCGCCGCACTCGGATTCAGCCCCTTGGGACAGACGTCGGTGCAGTTCATGATCGCGTGGCAGGCGAACAACCGGTACGGATCGTTGAGGTTGTCCAGCCGCTCGTTGGTCGCCTGATCACGCGTATCGGCGATGAAGCGGTAGGCCTGGATCAGTCCCATCGGGCCGACGAACTTGTCGGGGTTCCACCAGAACGACGGACACGACGTCGAGCAGCACGCGCACAGGATGCATTCGTACGAACCGTTCAATGCCTCGCGCTCTTCCGGCGACTGCAGCCGTTCGCGCGCCGGCGGCGGATCGTCGTTGATTACGTACGGCTTGATCGAGTGATACTGCTTGAACAATTGCGACATGTCGACGATCAGGTCGCGGATCACCGGCTGGCCCGGCAGCGGCCGGATCACCACCGGCTCCTTCAGATCGGCCAGCCGCGTGATGCACGCCAGCCCGTTCTTGCCGTTGATGTTCATCGCGTCCGATCCGCATACCCCCTCGCGGCACGATTTCCGCAGACTGAGACTGTCGTCCTGCTGCTTGATCTTGAGCAGCGCATCGAGCAGCATGCGGTCATGCGCATCGAGTTCGACGTCGTAGTCCTTCATGTACGGCTTCGCATCGACCTCGGGGTTGTAACGGTAGATCGAAAATTTCATGGGACCTCGGCCTTGCTCCATGTTCAAGGGACCAGGAGCCGGAAACCAGGAACCAGAGAAGTTTTCCGGCGTGCAAGGCGCGCCGCATTATTTACCCTGATCCCTGGCTCCTGATTCCTGTCCCCTGTCATTCAATACACCCTCGCCTTCGGCGGAAACGGCTCCACCGTCAGCGGCTTCACGTGCACCGGCTTGTATTGCAGCCGGTGACCGTCCTTGTAGTACAGCGTGTGCTTCAACCAGTTGACGTCGTCGCGCTCGTGGAAATCGACGCGATCGTGCGCGCCGCGGCTTTCGGTGCGCGCTTCGGCACAGATCAGTGTCGCGACCGCGATTTCCATCAGGTTATCCAGTTCGAGTGCCTCGATGCGCGCGGTGTTCCATGTGCGGCTCTTGTCGCGGATTTCGGTGTGTGCGGCACGCTCCGCCAGCGCCTTGATCTTCGCCACGCCTTCCTGCAGCAGATCGGGGAAGCGAAACACGCCGCAGTGCTTCTGCATGATCGCACGCATTTCCGCGCCAACCTCGGCCACCGACTCGCCGTTTTGCTGGTTGTCGAGACGCGCCAGCCGCGCCCGCGTCAATTCTCCGGCGTCCTTCGGCAGCGGCTTGTGCACGCCGTCCCCTTTCAGATCCTCGGTAATGCTTTCGCCGGCGGCCTTGCCGAACACCACCAGATCGAGCAGCGAATTGGTGCCGAGCCGGTTGGCGCCGTGCACCGACACGCACGAGCATTCGCCGACCGCGTAGAAACCCGGCACCGGCGTTTCGTCGTTGCCGTTCTGCGGAATCACGACGTGGCCGTGAAAATGCGCCGGCACACCGCCCATCTGGTAATGGCAGGTCGGCACCACCGGGATCGGTTCGTGCACCGGATCGACGTTCGCGAACTTGCGCGAAATCTCGCGGATGCCGGGCAGCCGCTTGCTGATCACTTCCTCGCCGAGATGGTCGAGCTTCAGTAAAATGTAGTCGCCGTTGTTGCCGGCGCCCCGGCCTTCCTTGATCTCGGTCGCCATCGCGCGCGCCACCACGTCGCGGCTCGCCAGGTCCTTCGCGTTCGGCGCGTAGCGCTCCATGAAGCGCTCGCCGTCCTTGTTCAGCAGATAGCCGCCCTCGCCGCGCACCCCCTCGGTAATCAGCACGCCGGCGCCGTAGACGCCGGTCGGATGGAATTGCCAGAACTCCATGTCCTCGAGCGGAATGCCGGCCCGCACCGCCATCCCCAGCCCGTCGCCGGTATTGATGAACGCGTTGGTGGTCGCGGCATAGACGCGCCCCGCGCCGCCGGTCGCGAACACCGTCGCCTTCGCGTGCAGCATCATCGCTTCGCCGGTTTCCATCTCGAGCGCCGTCACGCCGAGCACGCTGCCGTCGGCGGCGCGGATCAGATCGAGCGCCATCCATTCGACGAAGAAATGCGTGCCCGCCCTCACGCACTGCTGATAAAGCGTGTGCAGCATCGCATGGCCGGTACGGTCGGCTGCCGCGCACGAGCGCGGCATGATCGACTCACCGTAATTGCGCGTCTGTCCGCCGAACGGCCGCTGATAGATGCGGCCGTTTTCGAGGCGGTCGAACGGCATGCCGAAATGCTCGAGCTCGTAGACCACTTCGTTCGCGTTGCGGCACATGTACTCGATCGCGTCCTGGTCGCCGAGGTAATCCGACCCCTTGACGGTGTCATACATGTGCCAATGCCAGTGATCCTCCTCGACGTTGCCGAGCGACGCGGCAATGCCCCCCTGCGCCGCCACCGTATGTGAGCGCGTCGGAAACACTTTCGACAGCACCGCCACCTTGAGATTGGCACGCGCCAGCTCGAGCGCGGTGCGCAACCCCGATCCCCCGCCGCCGACGATCACCGCATCGAACTGCCTGACCGGTAATCCCATCTAAATGCTCCACAGAATTTGTATTGACCACGCCGCGTAGGCCACCAGCGCCAGCACCACCACCCCGTACAAAAACAGCCGCAGGCCGGTGTGATGGACATAGTCCATCAGGATCGTGCGCACGCCGATCCACGCGTGATAGAACACGCACATCAGAAACAGGAAGCTGACGTAGCGCATCCACGGCTGCGACCACAGCGCGCGCCAGTGCATGAGATCCACCTGCGGCAGGGTCGCCACCGCGATCACCAGCAGCAGCGTGTAGGCCGCCATCACGGTCGCGGTGAGACGCTGCATCAGCCAGTCGCGCGCACCGTAATGGGCGCCGACCAGCACCCGCCGCGGTGGCCCGCCCGGCTCGGTTCGGATGCTGCCGCCGGTGCTTGAGGGTGCGTCTTCGGGCGCCTGTCTCACCATAATTTCACCGCCAGGATGATCGTCAGCACGATGCTGATCACCAGCACCGCCATGCTGCTGGCGCGCGCCGGCGCGAGCGCGGTACCAATATGCAGATCGAATATCAGATGCCGTATGCCGGCGCAGATGTGATGCAGATAGGCCCACAGCAGCACCAGCAGAACGATCTTGACGATCGGATGGGCGAGCATGCCGTAATAGGCGGCGGCGGAGTCCGGCGCAAGCAGGCTGGCCTGCAGCAGGTACAACAGCAGCGGGATCAGCAGAAACAGCAGCGCGCCGCTGATGCGATGCAGAATGGAAACGATCGCCGGCACCGGCTGCCGGATCTGCAGCAGATTGAGATAGACGGGACGAGGCTTGACCATGAGCTTCCTTGTTATTATCGATGCGGCCGGCCGCAACCCGGCCGGCGGGCGGAAGACTTTTCCGGGACGTGTGGTGCCGCGCCACAACGCTGGAAGCGGGCAGCGACATCACGCAATTTCACGTTATGAGATTCGATTTCGCGACGACCTGCAGGGAGCACACCAGTGACGAAACCGGGGAGGCAAACAATTTCACGCCTTGGTCTCTGTCCCGAAAAGTACGGCTTGCTCGAGGCCCTTAATCTCATTGGCAAATCTGGTGGAATCCATCCCGTCACGCACGCCCCTGCGGCGGCTTGCCGATCGAGTCTGCGAAGTGGGGAACAAGCGCTGACGGAATAAACCGCCATCATTTTATCAGCAATCGCTGCAGCGCAGAAGGACTTCGCAGCCGCTGCCGGGCTGTTTCCGGCCGGACGCCGCCGTTTTTTCAATTGATCTTCGCCCGGTAATGATAAGCGTCGGTATTGCAATGGCTGCG
>JBDZVW010000274.1:0-4215 GCA_040255885.1 Betaproteobacteria bacterium | reverse complement strand
AAACCCGCCAACTTCGAAGTTCTGCTCACTGAAGGTGCTGAACAGGATCTGGAGCTGATCTACGATTACATCGCAGAGTTCGACTGCGTTGCCAACGCCGATCGCGTGCTGGATCGGTTGATGAAAGCCGTGGAAAGCCTGTCGCGGTTTCCCGAGCGCGGCAATTATCCGAAAGAGCTGGCCACGCTTGGTATCAGAGAGTACCGGCAAACCTTGTTCCGGCCCTACCGCATGATCTACCGCGTCACCGGTCACCGCGTGATCATCTACCTGATTGCCGACGGTCGACGCGATATGCAATCCTTACTGGCGCGCAGGCTGCTGGGTGCGTAGCCCAAATTCAGGCTCCGAACGATCAGTCACAGACATCGAAAAAGCGCTATAGTGGCCCCCTGCTTCCAGCCCACAGAAGGAGTTCGAGAATGAAAACACGCACGTTTCGCGTCTCGGCAGCCGGGATCGCAGCCGCAGCATTACTGGCCTTCCCGCTTGCTCACGCCCAGCTCGGAGACCTGCTCAAGAACGCGGGCAGTGGCTCCTCTGGCGGACTCGGCAATCTGGGCGGCATGCTGTCGGGACAGTCGATGACTTCCGGCAGCCTCGGCAATGTCGCCGGCCTGCTGGAATTCTGCGTCAAGAACAATTACCTCAACGGCAGCGGCGTGTCGTCGGTCAAGGATTCACTGATGGGCAAGTTGTCGGGCAAGCCGTCGTCGGACAGCGGCTATACCGCCGGCACTCGCGGCATTCTGAGCAGCAGCAGCGGCAAGCAGCTGGATCTCAGTGGCGGCGGCCTGAAGCAGCAGGTGACGAAACAGATCTGCGACAAGGTTCTCGAGCAGGGCAAGTCCATGCTGTGAGGCGGTGCCGGTCGGCCGGGCGCCTGACTTACTCGCGTCAATCGACACAGCCACGCGGTAAGCTCGTGCCGGCGTTTTGGCTATGAGCCAGGCGACTGCTCGGCTTTTCCGGACATCAGCAGTATCCCGACCACCATCAATACAATGATGACAACGGAAGAAGCGATGCGTCCCAGCGCGAGACCGCCCTGCGCGTGAGATTTGGTTAACGTATCGCCGAGCGTGGCCCCAAGCGGTCGTGTCAGAACATACGCGGCCCAGAACAGCAGGCTGGTCGGAATCTTCTTCAGCCAGAAGTGCGCTGCGGCCACCAGTGCGATCAGGCCGGCGAACACGAGCGCCCCACGCTCGAATCCGAGACCGGCGGTGGTTGCGGTGAAATCACCGAGCGCGGTGCCGAGCGTGTTGGACACCAGGATCGTCAGCCAGTAGAAAATTTCTTCGGTGATCGTCGTGATGTTCTCGAATTTGATCTGCCCCGTGACGAGACGCCAGATGAAAAGCACGGCAAGGACGCCGCAAAACAGCATGATCGACGATTTCACGTACCCGAGTCCGACGGTGCGGTCCAGATAATCCGACATCGTCGTACCGACCGTCGTCGTTGCGACCACCACCGCCCAGTAAGCGAAAGGGTGATACCGCTTCGACGCAACTTGTGCGGCGAGCGTGACGCAAAAGAACGCCAGAAAAATCAGGCTGGCAACAGCGTAACCGAGGTTCAGCGTCATCGAAACGGCGTCGCCGCCCGTCTCGCCGACGGTCGTGGCGAGGATCTTGACGATCCAGAACGCCAGCGTAACCTGTGGCACCTTGCTGATCGGGTTACTGTAACGGTATTCGTCCAATGGTCGATTCACTGTCACGATCGCTTTCGTTTTGTTGTAAGCCCTGCTTCACGATTCCTGACGGCCATAAAGCCGTTTTTTCGGCGAAGCGCAGCGGCCGCACGGCATTTTAGCGCGAGATCTCGATACGGCCACGGCCAGTGTGCCGACGGCTCATATTCCGCTTCCTTCCCACCACGGAATGCGGGTATATTTTGCAGATGGCTCGCCGCCATTCCGTGCCTGCGGTGTCTGTTTTCATGCGACCAACCGCCGGGCACCGTGTCCAATCCGGCCTTTAACGGGGCGCAACCAGGTTGCGCGAGGAGAAAGGAGTTTCAAGAACGATTTTTTGACCGTAGCAGAGGATATTTCGTTCATGCTCTACATGAATCGCCTTCCGTTTGCACTTTCCGCCGCGGTGTTCGCCGGCGTGCTTTCCGGCTGCGCAAGCGACACACCGAATATTTACCAGCAGGAAAAATTCAGCGACGTGAGCCAGTATGCGCACGACTATTCCGCATCGGCCGCCAATACCTGTGAAGCGGCGCGGCGCGCGCTGCTGAGCCAGGGGTATGTGATCGACAAGGCGCAGCCCGCCGCGGTGGATGCGACCAAGAGCTTCCAGCAGAGCGAAAAGACGCACATGGAAATCGAATTTCACGTCGTGTGTGCGCCCAATGGCCCCGGCGGCAAGGAATCCACCGCGTTCGCGAGTGCCCTGCAGGATCGCTACATCATCAAGAAAAGCAGCAACGCCGCCAGCGTCGGTGTCGGTGCGTTTGGCGCGATCTCGCTGCCGTTCGGCACCAATGAAGATTCGCTGGTCAAGATCGCGAGCCAGACGATTCCGGCCGGGCAGTTCTACGATCGATTTTTCTCGCTGGTCGATTATTATCTCGTGCTGGACACCGGAGAACTGCCGGCGCATCCGTCGACGCCGCATGTGAAGAAATAGCGCCAGCCGCCGGCATCTGCGCACTGCCGAATCACGTCCGATTCATCGGCGGCCGCGAAGAAAATCGTTCGTGGCGCGGTGACATGCCACGAACGATTTCAGATGATTCGCCGGATACTAGCGGTGATCATTGAATCCCCGGCCGCCGTGGTTCCCATGGTCGCCATGATTCCCATGATTTTGAGGCCCGTGGTTTCCGTGCCCATGATTGTCATGATGGACGGGCTGGCGCCCCAGCGGCTGCCCGCGATGCACTTCGTGATGCGGATGGCCGTGGCTGTAGTGGGCCGGCGCACGGCGGCCCCACGCCGGTGCCCAGTGCGGCGGCCCGTCACGGTGCCAGTTCGACCATTCGCGCGGGCGCCGATGGTAATAGCGAATGGGGACAGCCAGAATCGGCCGCGGTACATACGCTGGCGCCACCACGATCCAAGGGCCGTTGTAATAACGACTCGCGTACCAGCCGCCGTTAGAGAAGACGTAATATTGTCCGCCGTAGAAAAAATAGTTGTCGGGCAGCGATGGCGCATACTGCACGCCGACACCCGGAATCGCGACCAATGGCGGCGGTGCACCGAGATTGATCCCGATGTTGACGCTGACGCCGGCATGGCTTGGATTGGCGAAACCGAACAGTCCCGCCACCAGCACGGCAAAAACCGCTGATCGAATCATGATCGTGTTCTCCTTCATTGTTGTGCGGATTCAGTATACGACCAGCAGAGCTGCCGATGCTGCGATTTTATGCAACAAAGGCCCGGAAGTTGTAACAGGACGTGAATCATCCTTGCCTGTCCGTTGATTCGACCGGAGCGTACTGTCGCTTGTCGGCGACACGATAAAGTGGATAATCTTGATGGCAGCGGCACCATTCGGAGTCACTCATGAGAAAAGTGCCGTTGTCCGTCACGATTTTCATTCCGCGTCAAAATCCATTTGAAAGGGATCCCGATGGCCAAGCGTTACGATGCAGTCATCATCGGCACCGGCCAGGCAGGCCCAGCGCTTGCCGCTCGCCTGACGCAGGAGGGATTAAACACCGCACTCATCGAACGCGGGCGCGTCGGCGGCACCTGCGTCAATACCGGCTGCATTCCGACCAAGACGCTGGTGGCGAGCGCACGTGTCGCGTGGCTGGCGCGCCGTGCAGGCGATTTCGGCATCATGATCGACTCGCCCGTCAAAGTCGATATGACACGCGTCAAGTCGCGCATGGATGGCGTCGTGCGCCACTCCACTGAAGGGCTCGAAAAATGGTTCGGCGGCATGCCGGGGCTCACGTTCATTCGCGGACATGCGCGCTTCACGGGCGCGAACACGATCAGCGTCAATAATGAAGAATTGACCGCGCCGAAAATCTTTATCGACGTCGGCGCACGCGCGGCGGTGCCCGACATACCGGGACTGAACGACGTCAAGTACCTGACCAATTCCAGCATGATGAAGATCGACTTCCTGCCACCGCATCTGATCATCGTCGGCGGCAGCTATGTCGGACTCGAATTCGCACAGATGTACCGGCGCTTCGGCAGCCGCGTCACCGTCGTCGAAATGGGGCCGCGACTGATCG
>JBDZVW010000273.1:0-4224 GCA_040255885.1 Betaproteobacteria bacterium | reverse complement strand
CGCTTCATGATATGATTCCCGCAGGGAGGCTTTCCGAAGGCGTCAAGACCGTACTCCCCCCATACTCTGGTCCAAGTCTGCGTCGTGTACTTGGATCCGCGATTCGATGCGCTTGGCGTCCCGGAAAGAACGCAACGCGCTGCGCCAGCGGTACTGCGGCTTTCGGCATGTGACAGCAGACGGCGGCCGCTCCTGTTCCTGCACCTGGCAGCGGGATTTCAAATTCTCCCACGCACTACGCCGATTGCGTCCGTACCCCAATACGTCCGACATCCGCTGACCGGAGGACAAGAATCGTGAACACCGTTGCTTCCCCACCGAATCCAACCGTCGACCGTGCCACCTTGCATCGGGCCATTGCCGCCTCCGCCATCGGAAACGCGACGGAATGGTTCGATTACGGCATCTATTCATATGGCGTCACCTACATCTCGGCCGCGTTGTTTCCTGGCGACGTCGAACAAGCCGTGCTGTTCGCGCTGGCCACGTTCGCGATTTCCTTCCTCGTGCGGCCACTGGGCGGAATATTCTGGGGATCGCTGGGAGACAGACTGGGCCGCAAATCCGTGCTGGCACTGACGATCCTGCTAATGGCGGGCGGAACGCTGTGTGTCGGCCTTATTCCTTCCTACGACAGCATCGGTTTCTGGGCGCCCCTGCTGCTCGTTGTTCTCCGCATGGTGCAGGGCTTTTCGACCGGTGGCGAATATGGCGGCGCAGCGACGTTCATGGCCGAGTACGCCCCTGACGACCGGCGCGGCTTCTATGGCAGCTTCCTGGAATTTGGCACCCTGACAGGCTTCTCGTTCGGCGCATTGCTGATGCTGGCCTTCTCGCTGCTTCTCGGCGATTCGACGATGCACGCCTGGGGATGGCGCATCCCGTTTCTGGTTGCCGCCCCGCTCGGCCTCGTCGGCATGTATCTGCGGGCGAAAATGGCGGATACACCGGTCTTCAGAGCTCACGAAGCTGCACGTGAGACGAAGGCTTCGCCCGGCCTGAACGCCCTGATGCGGCGTCACTGGCGTCCCATGCTGGTCGTCGGCGGCCTCGTGGTTGCGCTCAACGTCGTCAATTACACGCTGCTCAGCTATATGCCGACCTATCTTCAGCGCCGCATCGGCCTGTCGCCGGACGAAGCGCTTGCGGTGCCGCTTCTTGGCATGCTGTTCATGATGGTGTTCCTGCCGTTTGCGGGCCGGCTCTCGGATCGGGTCGGGCGCCGTCCGATGTGGCGCTTTTCGCTGATCGGACTGCTGCTGCTGGTGGCCCCTTTGTATATGCTGATGGGCACCGGCCTTGTCGGCGCTTGCGTCGGCTTCATTCTGCTCGGGCTGCTCTACGTGCCGCAGCTCGCAACCATTTCGGCGACCTTCCCGGCGATGTTCCCCACCTATGTGCGCTTCGCCGGCTTCGCCAACGCCTACAATATCTCGACATCCGTCTTTGGCGGCACCGCGCCGGCAATCAGCAGCGGCCTGGTCTCCATCACCGGGAACGATCTGATGCCGGCCTATTACATGATGGTGGCATGCCTTGTCGGGCTGGTTGCGCTGCGCTTCATGCCGGAAACGGCAGGAAGGTCGCTTTATGAAGATCCTTTTGCGCAACGGCGGCCAACAACCTCTTTTGACCAGTCGACTGCCTAGTCGTGGTTACATGCCGATCTTTCTTCTTTCCGCATGCGGCGAGGTGGCGATCCTGGCCTGAAAGAGCAGATCGAGCTGCCGGCATAAACCGGCGCCTCACTCTTTCTCATAAGTCCCCACCAACTCTGCATGGGCGATGACATGCCCTTCCATCGCCGTCAGCAGTCTCGCCTTGTCCGGATTCCCAAGGTCCGGCAGCACGGTATCGAGCGCATACAGCTTGAAGAAATAACGATGCCGTCCGATCGGCGGGCATGGCCCGCCGTAGCCGGTGCGCTTCCAGTCGTTAAACCCTTCGCGCGTGCCAGCCGGCAATTCGGACTCCGGCACGCCTTCGGGCAGCCCTTTCGCGGGTACCGGAATGTCATAGAGCACCCAGTGCACCCACGTGCGCTGCGGTGCCGCGGGATCGGGTGCGTCGGGATCGTCGACGATCAGCGCCAGGCTTTTTGCGTTGGCCGGCACGCCGCTCCATGCGAGCGGTACCGACGTGTCCTGCCCCTGGCAGGTGTAGCGCTTCGGAATCGGGCCATTGGCGTTGAACGCCGTCGAAGTCAGGATCAATGCCATCGCTGCCACCTGTGTCAACATGGTTGAAACCCGTTTCTGGTTGAACCGCGCGCCGGATTACGCGCTGCGTGCAACCTGACCTACTTTCCTTCCAATTGCTGCAGCATGTGCCCGGCGCTGCTAACTTCGAACTGGCCGGACTTTTCGAGATTGAGCGTTTTCACCACGCCGTCGTCAACCAGCATCGAATAGCGCTGCGAGCGCACGCCCATGCCGCGCTCGGTCAGGTCGGTATCGAGACCGATCGCCTTCGTGAATTTGGCGGAGCCGTCGGCCATCATGCGCACCTTGTCGCCGACTTTCTGATCCCTGCCCCACGCCGCCATCACCATCGCATCGTTCACCGACAGGCACCAGATTTCATCGACCTTGTGCGCCTTGATGCTGTCGGCCAGTTCAACAAATCCCGGCAGATGCTTGCCCGAGCAGGTGCGCGTGAACGCGCCCGGCAGTCCGAAAATCACGATGCGCTTGCCGCGCGTCAACTCCGCGACGGAATGCGATTCGGGCCCCGTCGGGCAACCCGG
Source organism: Betaproteobacteria bacterium (assembly GCA_040255885.1). Classification (GTDB taxonomy): domain Bacteria; phylum Pseudomonadota; class Gammaproteobacteria; order Burkholderiales; family JBDZVW01; genus JBDZVW01. The sequence continues at coordinate 1,478 of JBDZVW010000273.1, read as the reverse complement.
CGTATATTCAACAGTGAGCTCGTTCAGCGTCGCATCGGGCAGCTGGTCTCCAACCTTGATCATTTGTTCACTCCTTGTTTGATGGCATTGCACTTGAGCAAAGTATAATACTCCGGCGCGCATTTCCAACGGTAGCGCACGCGCCTGGATTTCGCGCCGCACCACGATCACGATGCCGGCCACCCGCCGGCCATGTCCTGTCAGGGAGACACCGATGGCCACCATCGAGCATGACGAAAATCTGCATTCCGCGAAACAGGTTGCCACGCTGGTCTATCTGCTGCAGGCGCTGTTCTTTCTCGCCTACATTACGGCGGTGGTCGGCGTCGTCATCAATTACGTGAAGAAAGACGACGTGCAGGACACCTGGGTCGCATCGCATTTCCGCTGGCAGATCCGCACGTTCTGGTTCGGGTTGCTATGGTATGTCGTCGGCATCTTCACGTGGCTACTGATCATCGGCTGGGTGGTGTTCATCGTCAACACCATCTGGATCATCTATCGCATCGTCAAGGGCTGGCTCAACCTGGTCGACAACAAGCCGATGTACGCGGTGCCGGCGCAGGCCGTGTGAGCGACATCAGCGGATGCCGTGCCGTACCAGCGCCCACGCGACATGTTCGCGCACCAGTGCTGACGGATCGTCGCGGCGGCGCTGCAGCGCGGCGGTGACCGCTTCGGATGTCGGCGCATTGCCCAGCCCCACCGCCAGATTGCGCAGCCAGCGCTCGTAGCCGATGCGCCGGATCGGGCTGCCGGCAAGCCGTTCGTTGAACTGCGCCTCGCTCCATCCGAACAGTTCGGCCAGCGTGGTGTCGTCCAGCCCGTTCCTGACCGCGAAATCCGGCTCGCCGGTAATTTGCGCAAAGCGGTTCCACGGACAGACCAGCTGGCAGTCGTCGCAACCGTACACCCGATTGCCGATCAGCGGCCGCAGCTCTTCCGGAATCGCGCCTTTGAGCTCGATCGTCAGATATGAAATGCAGCGCCGTGCGTCGAGCCGGTACGGCGCGATGATCGCGCCGGTCGGACAGGCGTCGATGCAGCGGTGGCAGCTGCCGCAATGATCGGCCACCGGCGCATCGGGCGGCAACGGCAGGTCGGTGTAGATTTCTCCGAGAAAAAAGAACGATCCCGCTTCGCGCGACAGCAGCAGCGTGTGCTTGCCGCGCCAGCCGAGGCCGGCGCGCGACGCGAGTTCGACTTCCATCACCGGCGCGCTGTCGGTGAACACGCGATAGCCGAACGGGCCGACCGTGTCTGCGATGCGGTCGGCGAGCCGCTGCAGCCGGGCGCGCAACACCTTGTGATAATCCCGGCCCAGCGCGTAGCGCGACACGAACGCCTGCGTGCCGTCCTCGATCACGCTCCAGCTCTCGCGCGCATCAGCCGGCGTGTAGTTCATGCGCGCCGCAATCACGGTAACCGTGCCGGGCACCAGTTCCGCCGGCCGGCTGCGCCGCGTGCCGTGCCGTGCC
>JBDZVW010000272.1:0-4231 GCA_040255885.1 Betaproteobacteria bacterium | reverse complement strand
ATGGCGCGATTGGATACGATGTCCGTCCGGTCAACTTCAGCCGGCGGACGCCGGCTGAGCTCGAAGGCGATATCGTGATACCACAGGAGCAAGCGGCGCCAGCGGAGCGGCGCTGATGAACGGAGGTGTTTTGTAACAGAGCGGTTTTCGTATTGGTTGCGCGATCAGAGTTGCCGACAAAATGAATTACTCCCTCACCCTGCCCTCTCCCGGAGGGAGAGGGTTGCATTGAAAAGCTGGAGCCGAAATGTCCGATTCGCACGAAACGATCAATCTCACCATAACGCGGTCCGGCGGCGATGCCGGTCCGGCGCATTACACGATTCCGTCGCCGGGCCCGTACAGCCGGGTGCTCGATCTGCTGGTTCACGTGCAGCGGCACGTTGATCCGACGCTGTCGTTTCGCTATGCCTGCCGCGTCGGCATGTGCGGCGCGTGCGCGATGGTGATCAACGGCAAGGAAGCGCTGGCGTGCCAGGTGACGGTCGGCAGCCTGGGCAATGACGTGCGGCTGGAGCCGCTGCGCGCGCTTCCGGTGCAACGCGATCTGTCGGTCGACATGGCGCCGTTTTTTGCGAACCTCAAAAAAGCCAATGCGGCGTTTGCGCCGAGCGAGCCGCAGCGCACCACCATTCGCACGATCCCGCCCGGTGGCAAGGACCGGGTGGCGATAGAAGCACAGAACGGATGCGTCACCTGCGGCGCGTGCTATTCCGCATGCGATTGCGACAAGGAAACGGACAGTTACCTGGGGCATGCGGCGCTCAACCGGATTCTGATGCTGAGCATGGACGAGCGCGACGCGCTCGGCAAGCAGCGCCTGGCCGCGGTCGTCGCCGACCGGAGCGTCGTACATCGCCACGCGGAGGGCGGCTGCCCGATCCACTGCCCAGCCGATATCCCGCTGCGGGAGGGGCAGCGCCGCCTCGAGCAACTGGCGAACGCGAACGAAAATGCCGGATGAGAGAATCGAGGCGGCGGTGACTCTGCGCCCCGGTGATCTGACGGTGGCCCGGGTCGGCGTGCACGTCGCACGCACCCGTCCGGACAAACTCGCGCTCCATGATGGCGTGAGGAAGATCAGCTATGGCCAGCTCGACAGCGATGTTGAAGCCATTGCGTCGGGGCTCGTCGCGGCGGGCGTGAAAAAGGGCGATATCGTCGCGGCGTATTTGCCGAATTGCATCGACTATGTGGAAATCGTGCTCGCGGTCGCGCGCGCCGGTGCGGTGTTCTCGCCGATCAACCCGCGTTTCAAGAGCTACGAAATCACGATGCTGCTGAAGAGCGGCAGGCCGCGGGTGGTGTTTACGACCGGCGACAAAGTCGCGATGGTCGCCGATGCGGCAGTGCAGGCGGGTCTCGAACAGGTGCAAATCGTCACGACCGGCCGGGCCGCGGAGGCATCGCCGCAAGCATGTGCGCTCGACCGGTTCATGGACGTCATTCGTCGACCGCTCCCTTCGGTCGATGAGGACGACTGTTTCAGCCTGATGTTCACATCCGGCACCACCGGCAGCCCGAAGGGTGCGTTCGGCACGCACCGTGCGCGCATGATATGGGTGTTGAATGCGGCGATTCAGTACGGGCTGAACGAGGACGACGTTTATCTCGGGACGATGCCGCAGGTGCACTCGGCCGGCCTGACGCTCACGCTGATACATCTCTACGTCGGTGCGACCGTGCGCATCATGGAGCACTTCGATCCGCTGGCGTTTCTCGATACGGTGGAGCGTGAGCAGATCACGTCGAGCCTGTCGGTGCCGACGATGCTGGCGATGATTCTCGAGGCGTTCGACAAGGGCGGACGACACCATGATCTCAGCAGCCTGCGGCGGGTGCTGACGTGCGGATCGCCGCTGCCGCTGGCAACGAAGAAACGGGTGATCGAAAGCATCAGCAGCGAGCTCTACGATTATTACGGCTCCACCGAATCGAACAGCATGTCGGTTCTGAAGCCGCGCGATCAGCTGCGCAAACCGGATTCTGTCGGACAGCCGTTCACGAACGTCGAGATCATGATCGCCGCGGCCGACGGCAAGTCACAGTCGCCGGGCGAAATCGGCGAAATCTGGTGCGCCAATCCGTCGGTGATGAAGTGTTATCTGAACCAGCCGGAAGAAACGGCGGCGGCGTTCACCGGCCGCTGGTTCCACACCGGGGATCTCGGGTACCTCGACGACGAAAATTATCTGCATATCGTCGGCCGGCTGAAGGACGTGATCATCAGCGGCGGCGTCAACATTTACCCGGCCGAAATCGAAAACGTGCTGCTGCTGCATCCGGCAATTTTCGATTGCGCCGTTGTCGGGGTGGACGACGCGAAGTGGGGCCAGGCGGTGAAGGCATTCGTCGTGCCGCGGCAGGGCGCGGCTATCGACCTGGCCGAAGTGCAGCAGCATTGCCGCCAGCGTCTGGCCGACTACAAGACCCCGCGTCACCTCGAAGTGATCGCCGAGATTCCGAAAAACATCGCCGGCAAGACGATCAAATCGGCATTGCGTGTGCAATCGCGCACGGAGCACGCGGTATGAAGGAGCAGACCATGGCATTCACGCGTATCAGGCTGAGCATCGATGACCGTATCGCGACGATCGTGTTCAACGATGCGGAACACTTGAACGCGATGAGCCTGACGCTGCGCGAAGAATGCGTTGCGGCGCTGCGGCGGATCGAGGACGAGGCGCTGGCGGATTGCATCATATTCACCGGCGAAGGTAAACGCGCGTTTTCGGCCGGCGCCGACATCAACGAACTGGCGACGCGTACCGTGACGGGTGAGTTGTCGGTGAGGGCGCAGCTCAGACGCGAGTTGCCGCGGCTGATCGAGACGCTGCGCCTGCCGACGCTGGCCGCGATCAACGGCTTCTGTCTCGGCGCCGGTCTCGAACTGGCGCTCGCCTGCACGCTGCGCATTGCGGCCGAGTCGGCGAAGCTCGGACTGCCAGAAATCAATCTCGGTGTGATTCCGGGCAGCGGCGGCACGCAGCGCCTGGCACGGATGATCGGCAGCGGGCGCGCGATGGAACTGGTGACGCTCGGCGAGCCGGTCACTGCCGCGGAAGCATCGCGCATCGGACTGGTCAACAGCGTGCATCCGGACGGCGAGCTTGCCGCCGCTGCGCGCGCGATCTGCGGAAAATGGCAGCGCAAGGGACCGACATCATTGATGCTGGCGCGCGATGCCGTGCTGCGCAGCGAGGATCTCGATCTGCAGAGCGGCATCGACTACGAGAACAAGGCGTTCGCGCTGTGCCTCGCGAGCGGCGAGCGTGACGAGGGTGTCGCGGCGTTCAAGGAAAAGCGCAAGCCGCGCTTTCGCACCGGGTGACGATCAAAAAATCTTGATGTGCTGCTGTAATGGTCGACTGAATCCAATAATAAGAATGTTGATATAGACGTCTCATTTGAGGAATGGAGGTCGTTATGTGGCGCTTTACATCGTCGTTCGGGGCGGGTTGGCAGATCGGCGTCTGCCTTATCGGAGTTGTAATCATGGGCTCGTTCGCGCCAACCGCGTCGGCCGAGACCACGGAAGTCAAGCTGGCCAGGCAGTACGGCATCCATTACCTTCCGCTCGTGGTCATGCAGAACGAGCATCTTATCGAGAAGAGGGCGAAGGCGGCCGGCATCGGCGATCTGAAAGTGACCTGGGCGCAGTTATCCGGTGGGGCGTCGGCGAATGACGCAGTGCTGGCCGGTGCGATCGACTTTGCCGCGGGCGGTGTCGGACCGTTGATTCAGATTTGGGACAAATCGTCCGGCAATATCGGCGTGAAAGGCGTTGCGGCGGTAAGTGAAGTTCCGATGACGCTGACGACCCGTAATCCGGCCGTGAAAGGCATCGAGGATTTCACGGCAAAGGACAAAATTGCGCTTCCCGCAGTCAAGACGTCGATGCAGGCGGTGACACTGCAAATGGCTGCCGCCAAAAAATGGGGAGACGAGAACTACCAGCGGCTGGACAAGTACACCGTGTCGATGAAGCATCCGGATGCAATGGCAGCGCTGCTTTCGGGGAAAGGAATAGATTCGCACTTCACTGCCGCGCCGTATGATTTCCTCGAACTGGAGCATCCCGAAATCCACGCAGTGCTGGATTCGTTCGACGTCTATGGCGGGCCGGCAACGCTCATCTCGCTGTATGCAACGAAGAAGTTCCACGACAACAATCCGCATGTCTATAAGGTGGTGCTCGAAGCGCTCGGGGAAGCCATGGATCTGATCAGGC
>JBDZVW010000016.1:13955-17301 GCA_040255885.1 Betaproteobacteria bacterium | reverse complement strand
CCTATCACGAATCCGGCCACGCGGTGACCGCGCGGCTGCTGCCGAAAACCGACCCGGTGCACAAGGTGACGATCATTCCGCGCGGACGCGCGCTGGGCGTGACGATGCAGCTGCCGGTGCAGGATCGCTACAGCATGGACCGCGAGCACATCCTGCAGAACATCTCGGTACTGTTCGGCGGCCGCATCGCCGAGGAAATATTCATGCAGCAGATGACCACCGGTGCATCGAACGATTTTGAGCGGGCGACCGAAATGGCGCGCAACATGGTGATGCGCTGGGGCATGAGCGAGGCGATGGGGCCGATGGTCTACGGCGACAACGATGGCGAAGTGTTCCTCGGGCGTTCGATCACGACGCACAAGAACGTGTCCGAATCGACGCTGCAGAAGGCCGATGCCGAAATCCGCCGCATCATCGACGAACAGTACGGCCTGGCGCGCAAGCTGATCGAGGACAATCGCGACAAGGTCGAAACGATGGCAAAGGCATTGCTTGAATGGGAAACCATCGATTCCGACCAGATCACCGACATCATGGAAGGGCGTCCGCCGCGGCCGCCGAAACCGCTGGCGACCACCACGCCGCCGCCGAAGGACACACCGCCGACCGCGGCGGCAACGACCACTCCGGCGCAGGAAACCTGAAACTCCCGTGAGGAGTGAAGTGTAAGGGGTGAGGAGTAAATAGTGCGGCGCGTGGCGCGCGCCCGAAACTTCAGCCCCTCACGCCTCACACCTCACACCTCACGATGTATTTCCGGTGTGGCAAATACAGTCTGTCATTGGAACGCCCTCTCATCATGGGGGTGGTCAACGTCACGCCCGATTCCTTTTCCGATGGCGGACGGTTCGCGACGGCGGATGCTGCCATTGCGCAGGCGCGCCGGCTGATCGACGAGGGCGCGGACATTCTCGATTTCGGCGGTGAATCGACCCGGCCGGGCTCTGATGTCGTGCCGCTGGATGAAGAACGGCGGCGCATTCTTCCGGTCCTCGATGCGCTGCGCGACGTTCCGGTGCCGCTGTCGGTCGATACGCAGAAACCGCAATTGATGCGCGAGGCGATCGCCGCCGGCGCGGCGATGATCAACGACATCAACGCATTGCGCGTGCCCGGCGCGTTGGACGCGGTGGCGGCAACCGATGCCGGCGTCTGCTTCATGCACATGCAGGGCGATCCTAAAACCATGCAGCATGCGCCGCATTACGACGACGTGGTGGTGGAGGTGAAAACGTTTCTGGAAGAACGCCTGGCTGCGGCGCGCGCTGCGGGCATGGCTGATGAGAGGCTGGCAATCGATCCCGGTTTCGGCTTTGGCAAGACGCTGGAGCACAATCTGACTTTGTTGCGTCATCTGCGCGAATTCGAACAAGCGGGTGTGGCGATCATCGCAGGACTTTCGCGCAAATCGGCACTCGGTCTCATCACCGGCCGTGCAGTGGATGAGCGCGTTCATGCCAGCGTCGCGGCGATGCTGCTTGCAGTGCAGCGTGGTGCGCACATCGTGCGCGTGCACGACGTCGCGGCAACGCGCGACGCGCTGATGGTGCTGGCCGCGGTGCAAGGGTAGGGGTGCGAATGAACTGCCGAAGCGCCAAGGAAAACAAAAAACCTTTCACCGCAGAGGCGCAAAGGCGCAGAGGAACGCAAAGGAAAACAAAAGCAAAAGGAAATCAGAAATTCCGAAGTTCTTTGCGGCTTTTCTTTGCGCCTTCGCGCCTTTGCGGTTATCGCTTTTCTCTGCGGTTCCTCTGCGTCTCTGCGCCTCTGCGGTTGTGGTTTTTCAAGTTTTCATGGCGTCCTTGGCGCCTTGGCGGTTAAATAACCAATCATGAGAAAATATTTCGGTACAGACGGCGTGCGGGGACGGGTCGGCGAAGCGCCGATCACACCCGACTTTGTGATGCGGCTCGGCTACGCGGCGGGCAAGGTGCTGGCGACGACGGGCATCAGCGATGGTGCCCGTCCCGCAGTCCTGATCGGCAAGGACACGCGGGTTTCCGGCTACATGCTGGAATCGGCGCTGGAAGCGGGATTCGCGGCGGCCGGCATCGACACGCTGTTGTCAGGCCCGCTACCGACGCCCGGCATCGCCTATCTGACGCGCGCGCTGCGGCTGGCTGCGGGCGTCGTGATCAGCGCGTCGCACAATCCGTTCGAAGACAACGGCATCAAGTTTTTTGCCGGAGACGGCTACAAGCTGCCGGACAGTGTCGAAACGGCGATCGAGGCCGAGCTCGACAAGCCGCTGGATTGTGTCGCGACGGCGAGGCTGGGCAAGGCGCAGCGCATCGACGATGCCGCGGGGCGCTACATCGAATTCTGCAAGAGCACCTTTCCGACGCGTTCGGATCTGCGTGGATTGCGGCTGGTGGTCGATTGCGCGCATGGCGCCGCCTACTACGCGGCACCGCACGTGTTTCATGAACTGGGCGCCGAGGTAGTGGCGATCGGCGACGAGCCGGACGGCTTCAACATCAACGACGCCTGCGGCGCGACGCATCCGGCCGCGTTGCAGCGGGCGGTGCGCCACCATGGCGGCGACATCGGCATCGCGGTCGACGGTGACGGCGACCGTCTGATCATGGCCGACGCGGAAGGCCGTCTCTACGACGGCGACTTGCTGCTCTACATCATCGCCAGCCACCGCCAGCGGCACGGCAATCTGTCCGGCGGCGTGGCCGGCACGCTGATGACCAATCTGGGACTGGAGCAAGGGCTGGCCGCGCTCGACGTTCCGTTCGCGCGTGCCAACGTTGGCGACCGCTACGTGCTGGAGCTGCTGCTCGAGCGGGGGTGGCAGCTGGGCGGCGAGAACTCCGGCCATATCGTGTGTCTCGATCAGCACACGACCGGCGATGCGATCGTCTCGGCGCTGCAGGTGCTGGCTGCTTTGCAGGCCGAAAAATCGACTCTCGCCGCGATGGCGCAGCCGGTGACGCTTTATCCGCAGGTGCTGGTCAACGTGCGTGTCGCGAAAGGATTCGACTTTCGCGCCGATGCCGCGATCAGCGAGGCGGTGGCGGCGGCGGAAGCGGAGTTCGACGGCCGCGGCCGCGTGCTGATCCGCCCGTCGGGCACCGAGCCGCTGCTGCGCGTGATGGTCGAAGGCTATCCGGAAGACCGGATCAGGCAGTGTGCAGAAACCATCGCGGAAGTGGCACGCCGCGCCGCGGCGGGGTGATTGATCGAACCGTCCGTCAGGCGGTAAAAAAAACATAACCGCAGAGACGCGGAGGCGCAGAGGAAGCACAGAGAAAAGCTATAACCGCAAAGGCGCGAAGGCGCAAAGAAAAGCCGCAAAAAACTTCTATTCATGTTTTTCTCTGCGTATCCTCTGCGT
>JBDZVW010000016.1:0-13855 GCA_040255885.1 Betaproteobacteria bacterium | reverse complement strand
AAAGAAAAGCCGCAAAAAACTTCTATTCATGTTTTTCTCTGCGTATCCTCTGCGTCCCTGCGCCTCTGCGGTAATAGCTTTTCATGTTGTTCCTTTGCGTCTTTGTGCCTTGCGGTTGCCGTGATCTTTGCGGCTTGATGGTCAACTGGATTGTCATAAAACCGTAACAAAACCGTCATAGACTGCGGCCGTCATGTCGATCCGCCGGAACCCATGTCCGCCAATATTCTCGTAGTCGAGGACGAGCCCGCGATCCAGGAGCTGATCGCGGTCAACCTGCGGCATGCCGGCCATCGTGTGCAGTCGGCCGGTGACGCGGAAAGCGCGATGATCATCATCCGCGATGCGCTGCCCGACCTGCTGCTGCTCGACTGGATGCTGCCTGGTTTGTCGGGGCTCGATTTCGCGCGCCAGCTGCGTCGGGATGCGCGCACGCGCGCGATCCCGATCATCATGCTGACGGCGCGCTCGGAGGAGCGTGACAAGGTCGCGGGGCTTGAAATCGGTGCGGACGATTACGTCACCAAGCCGTTTTCGCCGCGCGAGCTCAATTCGCGCATCAAGGCGGTGTTGCGCCGGCGCACGCCGCACGCCACCGAAGATGCCGTCGAAATCGGCGGTCTGCGGCTCGACCCCGTGGCGCATCGCGTCTTCGGCGGCGGCCATCCGATCACACTGGGCCCTACCGAATTTCGCCTGCTGCACTTTCTGATGACGCATCCGAATCGCGTCTACACGCGCGCGCAATTGCTTGACCGGGTGTGGGGCGATCATGCGTTTCTGGAAGACCGCACGGTGGACGTGCATGTCCGGCGCCTGCGCGCGGCACTGGAGCCGACCGCGCATGACAGGCTGATCGAGACCGTGCGCGGCAGCGGCTATCGCCTGGGCGGCGAATAGATCCGGTGCGCCATTCGGCAGACAATCGTTCGGTGGCAGACGGCGCCGGTCGGCGCGGCCGGCCATGACCGCCGCCGCAAAGCGCACGCTGACAGCGTGCGGGACGATCGCCGTCGCCGCGCTGGCGGTGTGGCTTACGGCCGGCGTTACGTGGGCGCTGGCGGTGGTCGCGGCCGCTCTCGCGATCATCGTTTTTCTGCACGCGCGCAATCTTCACCGGCTGGATCGGTGGCTGGATGGCCCGTTGTAGATTCCGGCGCCGGATGCGTCCGGCGCATGGACTCCGGTGTTTTCGAAGCTGCATCGCTTCGCCCGCCGGCAGGTACGGCGCGAGAGCGAGCTGACCACGATACTCGAGCGTTTCCGCAATGCGGCGCAGGCGCTGCCCGACGGCGTCATTGCGCTGGACGGTGCGCATCATGTCGAGTGGAGCAACGCTGCCGCGCAGCGCCATTTCGGCATCGACCGCCAACGCGATGCGAACCAGCCGATTTTCGGCCTGGTGCGCCAGCCGGAGTTCCGTACTTATCTGGAGGCGAATGATTACGACCAGCCATTGGTGTTGCGCTCGGAACGGGAATCGGAACCCGTTTTGTCATTGCAGATCGTGCGCTACGGCACCGGCCGGAAACTTCTGATAAGCCGTGACGTCAGTGAGCTGGAACGGGTGACGACCGTGCGCCGCGACTTCGTCGCCAATGTCTCGCATGAGCTGAAGACGCCGCTCACCGTCGTCGCCGGGTTTCTGGAAACGATTGAAGATACCGATCCCGCGCCGGAACAGCTGCAGCACTACGTGGATCTGATGCTGGTCCAGACGCGCAGCATGCAGCGTCTGATCGAGGATCTGCTGGTGCTGTCCGCGCTGGAAAACAGTGGCAACGCGCTGCGTGAAGAACGCGTCGACGTCGCGCGGCTGCTGCAGGCGGTGCATGATGAAGCGCTGACGCTTTCCGCCGGCCAGCACCGGATCACGCTGACAATCGCGCAGGACGCTGTGCTGCGCGGGGCGAAAACCGAATTGCACAGCGCGTTCGGCAACCTGATGAGCAATGCGATCCGCTATACGCCGGCCGGCGGCAGCATCGAGCTCGGGTGGCGCATTGCGGACGGCACCGGCGTGTTCTCCGTGACGGACAGCGGCATTGGCATCGACCGCCGGCATATCGCGCGGCTGACCGAGCGCTTCTACCGGGTGGATCGCAGCCGCTCGCGCGCCACCGGCGGCACCGGGCTCGGACTGGCGATCGTCAAGCACGTCGTCATGCGCCACCAGGCGATTCTCGACGTCGTCAGCGAGCCGGGAAAGGGCAGTTGTTTCAGCGTGCGATTTCCGGCAAACCGGATGATCGGCACAGAGCCCGGGATCGAGCGTCGGTAGAGCAGAACGTCGGCGGCACGTCACCGCCGGTCCATGTGCAACGTCGCAACACCCGACGGAAACGTCGGGTTCAGGCGGCGTGCGCCGCTCTGATGCGCAGTGCTGCAGCGGCCGGTGCCTCGACCAGCGCCAGCGTCTGGCGCTCGAACAACCGTTTGTATACACCGTCCTTGCGGCGCACCAGCACGTCGTGCGTGCCTTCCTCGATGATCCGGCCGCGGTCCATCACCAACAGTCGGTCGAGTGCGCGTACGGTCGATAAGCGGTGCGCGATGACCAGCGTGGTGCGGCCCACCATCAGCCGTTCCATCGCCTGCTGGATCAGCGTTTCGCTTTCGCTGTCCAGGCTGGAGGTGGCTTCATCCAGTATCAGGATCGGCGCATCGGCCAGGAACGCACGCGCGATGGCGACGCGCTGGCGCTCTCCGCCCGAGAGCTTGACACCGCGTTCGCCGACCAGCGTCTGGTAGCCGTCGGGCAGTGCCGCGATGAAGTCGTGCGCGCCGGCCAGCTGCGCCGCCTGTCTGATCTCGGCATGGCTCGCACCGGGTCGGGCATAGGCAATGTTTTCGGCCAGCGAACGGTGAAACAGCAGCGGTTCCTGCTGCACGATCGCGATCTGGCGGCGCAGCGACGCCTGCGTGACGTGCGCGATGTTCCGTCCGTCGATCGTGATCGCGCCGTCGTTCACGTCGTACAGACGCTGTACCAGCTTGATGAAGGTGGTTTTGCCCGAGCCGGAATGGCCGACCAGCCCGATGCGCTCACCGATCTTGATACGCACCGAAAAATCATTGAACAACGGCTGTGCGCGCGCACCATAACCGAAGCGCACGTGCTCGAAGCGGATTTCGCCCCGCTCAACCGCGATGGCGCCAGCATCGGGTTTGTCTTCCACGCCAGGGGGCAGGCTGTCCAGCGCGACCAGTTCTTCCATGTCGTTGACCGAACGCTGCAGATTGCGGATGTGCATGCCGACGTCGCGCAGATAACCTTTCAGCATGAAGAACATGGTCAGCGCGAATGCAATGTCGCCGACACTGGCGCGGCGGCTCGCCCACAGCCATAGCGCAGCCCCCAGGATGGCTGCCTGCATCGCCGTCAGCATCACCGCCTGCACGCCGCCGTTGAGCGTGTGGCCGCACCCCAGGTGCGCCGTGTGCGTCGCCGCCACTTGCCGACGATGCGCACCAGCCGGTCTTCCTCGCGCGTTTCGGCACCGAACGCCTTGACCACCGCGTTGCAGCTGACCGCGTCGGCCAGCGCGCCGCCCAGACGCGTGTCCCACGCGTTGCCTGCCCGCGCGGCAGGGGCCACATAGCCAAGCGACAGCGCCACCATCACGATGATGTAGAGGGCCGCGCTGAAGCCTACTACCGCACCCATCACCGGCCAGTGTACGCCGAGCAGTACCGTGGTGCCGACCAGCATGACCACGGACGGGAACAGCGCAATCAGCAGCGTGTCGTTGAGCAGATCGAGCGCCCACATGCCGCGCGTGACCTTGCGCACCGTGGAGCCGGCGAAGCTGTTGGCGTGCCAGTCGGTCGACAGCCGTTGCACGCGATGAAATGCGTCGGCGGCGATTTCACTCATCATCTTCAGCGTGAGCGTGATGATGTTCATGAAGCCGAGCTGGCGCAGCGCCATGCCGCCCAGCCCGAGGCCGGTCAGTAACCAGAACGCCAGCCAGGCGGCGTTCCACGCTTTGGCCTGGACCGCCGGACCGGATGCCAGTGCGTCGACGAGCCGGCCGGCGAACAGCGGCGTGAACACGTCGGCCACAGCGGACAGCAGCGCGAGCAGCGCAATCAGACCGATGCGCCACGGCTGCCTGGTCCAGTGCCTCAGGATGAATCCCGGCACGCGGCCAAAAGACTGTTTATGGAAATCGGTTTTTTTGCGAATCATTTGCCATCACCCGGCGGAACGATACCGCGGGCTTCCATTCGAGAAAAAAGAAACAGGGGCGACTCCGACAGCCGGTACAGGCCGGCGATCAGTGTTGAGCAGCCCTCTGGAAGACCGGCGCAGGCGTATATCCTGTACTTCCGACGCATGCGCCGCAAACAGGCAGACCCCGTGGACGGCAACCTAATGCTGCACGAAGTGCAGGAGCGCCACGCGAGGGGCGGTGAGGTCGGGCAGGGACATGAAACACCTCCCTGTAACGTCAAGTGAAGAAATACCGGAAAAGAAAACGGTAAAAAGTTTATCGGAGTTGCCGGCGTGCGACAAGATGCGGCATAGTATCGCGAGCGGAGCGCGTTCATGCCGCGGTCGAAGGCAAACGTTCGTCAGTGTCTGACAAAAGCGCTTGTCGGCGGCCCTCCTCTTCCAACGGAATACCTGACGGCGCCTGTCATCGGGCGAGGAAAAAATGAAAGTCGAAGGTCAGTGTCTTTGTGGTGCCATTACTTATGAGGCGGAGGTCGAGCCGGGCACAATTGCCATTTGCAACTGCGCCGATTGCCAGATGCAGACGGGTTCCGTCTTTCGTACCAATATCCCTGCACCCGCCGATAAGTTTCGCATCCTTCGAGGGAATCCCAAGCGGTATCTCAAGGTCGGAGATAGTGGCGCCAGGCGCATCCACGGCTTTTGCGACAACTGCGGCGGGCCCATCTATTCTTGCGCGGCAGAAAATCCACAAAGCTATTCGCTACGCGTCGGAGCACTCAAGCAGCGCTATGAACTGGGACGGCCCAGGCGACAGATTTGGACCCGGCGGCGGTTTCCCTGGATCCCGGCGCTGGATGGCGTTGAGGAATTCGATGGCCAGCCGTGAGCGCAGCGAGTAGCTCGTAAAGGACACGCGGCGGAAGCGGAAATCCGCGCAGGCGGCGGCAGAAGTTCACACGGCTTTCATGCTCGCGTCTCGCGCCGGATAGCCTCCAGCGGCGCGTGCCGCATGTCCTTGCCCTTGACGATGTGAATCACGTACTCCGCGATGTTGGTCGCATGATCACCGATGCGTTCGATGGATTTGGCAATGAAAAGCGCATCGAGCGTGGCGGCAATCGTGCGGGCATCTTCCGTCATGCCATCCATCAGCCGGCGCGTGATCGCGCCGAACTCGATGTCGACCTGCTCGTCGCGCGCGATGACCTCGGCGGCTGCCGTCACGTCGAGCCGGGCATAGGCGTCGAGCGCGGCCTGCAGCATTGCACGCGCCATTTCCGAAAGGCGGCCGATCTCATTGCCGCGCACCGGCGCGGGCCGCTCCTCGATGCCCGCCAGCGGCCGGGCTCTCAGCGCAATTTTCTTCGCCTCGTCGCCGACCCGTTCAAGATCATTGACGATCTGTATCACCGTCATCACGATGCGCAGGTCGATGGCCGCCGGCTGGCGCCGCACGATGATATTGCCGCACTGCCGGTCGATTTCGATCTGCATGTTGTTGATGATGCGTTCATCATCGAGTATCGGTGCCAGCGGATCGGGATCGTCGTTTCCGAACGCGTCGATCGCGCGCCTGATCTGCCGCTCGACCATGCCGCCCATCGTCAGCACGGCGCCGCGGATCGCTTCCATCTCGTTGTCGAACTGTTTCGAAGTGTGGTCGTGCTGCATGTCGGATTCCTTCAGGGAGCGGCATGCCGGCCTAGCCGAACTTGCCGGTGATGTAATCTTCGGTTGCCTTTTTGTCGGGCATCGTGAACAGCTTTTCGGTATGGCCGAATTCGACCAGCTCGCCCAGGTACAGGTAGGCGGTGTAGTCGGACACGCGCGCCGCCTGCTGCATGTTGTGGGTCACGATCACGACTGTGTAGTCTTCGGCCAGTTCGCGCATCAGTTCCTCGATGCGTGCGGTCGATATCGGGTCGAGCGCCGAGCACGGCTCGTCCATCAGCAGCACTTCGGGACGGATCGCGATGCCGCGCGCGATGCACAGCCGCTGTTGCTGGCCGCCGGACAGGCTGTTGCCGCCGGCGTGCAGCTTGTCTTTTACTTCGTTCCACAACGCCGCCCTGGTCAGCGCCCACTCGACGCGGTCGTCCATTTCAGCGCGGGCAAGTTTTTCGTACAGCTTCACGCCGAACGCGATGTTGTCGTAGATCGACATCGGGAATGGCGTCGGCTTCTGGAACACCATGCCGATCTTTGCCCGCAGCAGGGTGACATCGTGGCTGCGCTCGAGGATGTTGGTGCCGTCGAGCCGCACTTCACCTTCGGTACGCTGGTCGGGGTACAACTCGTAGAGCCGGTTGAAGGTGCGCAACAGCGTCGATTTGCCGCATCCGGAGGGGCCGATGAAGGCGGTCACGTGGTTGGCCGGAATGTCCATCGAGATCGATTTGAGCGCCTGAAGCCGGCCGTAGTAGAAGCTCAGGTCGCGAATCGTGAGTCGCGGATGAGGAACGGCGACGCTGCTGTTCATGTTCGGGAATCCTTTGGTGAAGTCATTGGGGGCTGCTGCGCACCAGGGTGCGCGCGATGATATTGAGTCCCAGCACGCCGATCGCGATCAGCGCCGCGCCGGCCCACGCCAGACGATGCCAGTCTTCGTACGGGCTCATCGCGAACTGGAAGATCACCACCGGCAGGTTGGCCATCGGCGCATTCATGTCGAGCGACCAGAACTGGTTGTTGAGCGCGGTGAACAGCAGCGGCGCGGTTTCGCCGCTGATGCGCGCCACCGCCAGCAGCACGCCGGTGAGAATGCCGGCGCGCGCGGCACGCCACGACACCAGCGTGACCATTTTCCACGGCGGCGCGCCGAGCACGATCGCCGCTTCGCGCAGGCTGTTCGGCACCAGTTTGAGCATGTCGTCGGTGGTGCGCACCACCACCGGAATGACGATCAGCGCCAGCGCAAACGCGCCGGCCCAGCCCGAGAAATGCCGCATGTAGACGACGTAGATCGTATAGATGAAGAGCCCGATCACAATCGACGGCGCGGAGAGCAGAATGTCGTTGATGAAACGCGTTGCCGGTGCGAGCCAGCCGCGCTGTCCGAACTCGGCCAGATAAGTGCCGGCCAGAATGCCGATCGGCGTGCCGATCGCGGTCGCTGCCGCCGCCATCAGCACGCTGCCGGCAATGGCGTTCGACAGCCCGCCGCTGTTGCCCGGTGGCGGTGTCGTCTGTGTGAACAGCGCGAATGTGAGTCCATGCAGCCCGGCGGCGAACAGCGTCAGCAGGATCCAGCCCAGCCACAGCAGCCCGAACGCCATCGCGGCGCCGGCGACACCGAGCATCAGCCGGTTCACGATCCGGCGCCGGCGGTGGATCGTCCTGTTCATCATGCCCCCCTTCCGCGCCGGTCGAGCCGCAGCAAAAGCAGCCTGGACACGGCCAGCACGAGTGTCGTGATCAGCAGCAGTATCAACCCCAGCTCGATCAGCGCCGCGGTGTGCAATGCGCCGACCGCTTCGGTGAATTCGTTGGCGAGCGCCGATGAAATGGTGTTGCCGGCGGCCAGCAGTGACGGATTGATTTGCTGTGCATTGCCGATGACGAACGTAATCGCCATGGTTTCACCCAGCGCGCGCCCCAGCCCCAGCATGATGCCGCCAATGACGCCGACGCGGGCGTAGGGCAGGACGATGCGCCATACCACCTCCCAGGTGGTGGCGCCGAGGCCGTAAGCCGATTCCTTCAGCAGTGCCGGCACCAGCTCGAAGACATCGCGCATGACCGCGGTGATGAACGGAATCACCATGATCGCGAGAATGATGCCGGCCGTCAGCATGCCGATACCCATCGGCGGTCCCTGGAACAGCGCGCCCGCCACCGGCAGATCGCCAAGACGGCTGATGAGCCACGGCTGGACGTGTTCGGCGAGAAATGGCGCGAATACAAAAAGCCCCCACATGCCGTAGATGATGCTGGGCACCGCGGCGAGCATTTCGATCGCCAGCCCCAGCGGACGCTTGAGCCAGCGCGGGGAAAGCTCGGTGAGAAACAGCGCGATGCCGAAGCTGACCGGGATTGCGATCAGCATCGCGATCGCCGACGTGACGAGTGTGCCGTAAACCGCGATCAGCGCGCCGAAATGCTCAGTGACCGGATCCCATTCCGTGCTGAAAAGAAAACCAAAGCCGAATGCGTTGAATGCCGGCCAGCTGCCGATGATCAGTGAAATGATGATGCCGGCCAGCAGCGCAAACACGAGAAAGGCGGCGAGCCGGGCCGCACTGCGGAACAGCAGGTCGAGCCGGCGCTGCCGTCTGAGTGTTGCGGGATTGGCGACAATCGAGATTGCTGCGGATTCGCGCCGTGCCTTCGCTGCCGAATAGCGCCGGAGTAGTGCAGCAGTAGTCTGGTCAGACATTTCGCGCAATCTTGTATCGATGTGAAAAAATCGGTGCAAACGGCAAACGAGGCTTCGGGCCTCGTCTGCCGTCGTACCCTTTACAGAACGGGCTTACCCTGGTTGTCCTTGATTTGCATTTTCCATTCGGACTTGATCAGCTTGACGACACTGTCCGGCATCGGAACGTAATCCAGTTGTTCGGCCATCTGACCGCCATTGGCATAGGCCCAGTCGAAGAATTTGAGCACTTGCTGCGCGGTTTCAGGTTTTTCCTGGGTCTTGTGCATCAGGATGAAAGTGGCGCCTGTAATAGGCCAGCTGACGGCCCCGGGTTCGTCGGTGAGGATCATGTACATGCCAGGTGCGTTATTCCAGTCGGCCCCGGCAGCCGCCGCCTGAAAACTCCTGGCGTCGGGCCTGACGAAGCTGCCGTCCCGGTTTTTGAGCATGGCGTAGGTCAGCTTGTTCTGCAGCGCGTAGGCGTACTCGACATAACCGATGGCGCCCTTGATGCGCTGCACGTAGGAAGCCACGCCCTCGTTGCCCTTGCCGCCGACGCCCGCGGGCCATTTGACCGAAACGTCGTTGCCGACCTTGGTCTTCCATTCCGGGCTGACCTTGATCAGATAATTGGTGAAAATGAAGGTCGTGCCCGAGCCGTCGGAGCGATGCACCACGGTAATGGCCCGGTCGGGCAATTTCACACCTGGATTGAGACGGGCGAGTGCCGCGTCGTTCCACTTCCTGATCTTGCCGAGATAGATGTCCGCCAGCAGAGTGCCGGTCAGCCGGATGTCGCCGGACTCCACGCCGTCGAGATTGACGACCGGGACGACGCCGCCCATCACGGTCGGAAACTGCACCAGCTTGTCCCTTGCGAGAACCTCGGGCTTGAGCGGCATGTCGGACGCGCCGAAATCCACGGTGCCGGCGTTGATCTGCCGGATTCCGCCGCCGGATCCGATCGACTGGTAATTGAGGCCGATGCCGGTCTGCTGCTTGTAGGCGTTCGCCCATTTGGCGTAGATCGGGTACGGAAAGGTGGCGCCGGCGCCGGTGATGCCGGCCGCGCAGGCGCTGGTTGCAGCACCGAGTGCGAGCGCCGCCGCGGCAAGGAGGCGGGTGCCTGAAACAACATTCATTTTTGAATCTCCTGTGTCGATAATCGGTTTTGTGCACATGTGACGCGTCGCATCGTAAGCGGCGTTTGTTACAGGCTCATGACGTACGGCGTCACTGTTGCGCCGAAGCGGAACGTTGACCCGTTGTACTGCGGCCGGTAAAATCGACAGGTTTAAACAGGTTGGGCTGTCGATGCGCGAGAAGCTGGTAGCGGGCAACTGGAAGATGAACGGGGACCGCGCCGGCAACCGGGCGCTGCTCGAGGGCGTCGTGTCCGCGCTGGGCGGTGCGCCGCGTGGTGACGGTAGTGCGCGATGTGTGGTGTGCGTGCCGTTTCCATACCTGTTTCAGGCACAGGAACTGCTGCAGGGCACGCCGGTCACATGGGGTGCGCAGGATGTCTGTCAGTTCGACAATGGCGCCTATACGGGTGAAGTGTCGGCGCGCATGCTGGTCGATGCCGGCTGCACTTACGTGATCGTCGGACATTCGGAGCGCCGCGGGCTGTTCGGCGAAACCGACGACATCGCCGCGCGCAAGCTGGCGGCGGCGCTGGCGGCGGGGTTGACACCGATTTTATGCATCGGCGAAACGCTGGCGGAGCGCGATGCAGAGCTGACTCACACGGTTGTTGCGCGACAGCTCGATGCCGCGCTGGCGGTGGTCGGCATGGACGGAATCTCACGTTCCGTCATCGCCTACGAACCGGTGTGGGCAATCGGCACCGGCCGAACGGCGCGACCGGAACAGGCGCAGGCGGTGCATGCATTCGTGCGTGAACGGCTGGCGCAGCAGGATGCTGGCGTGGCCGCGCAGACGACGATGCTCTACGGCGGCAGCGTGAAGGCCGCCAATGCGGCCGAGCTTTTTGCGATGCCCGACATCGATGGCGGGCTGATCGGCGGCGCGTCGCTGTCGGTCGATGAATTTGTTGCGATTTGCCGTGCGCCGCAGGCGGTCGCGGCAACGTGACGGAACGGAACGATGGAAATTGCACTGTTGGTGGTTCATGTATTGGTGGCGATAGCCGTCGTCGGGCTGGTATTGCTGCAGCACGGCAAGGGCGCCGATGTCGGTGCGGCGTTCGGCGGCGGGGCTTCCGGCAGCATGTTCGGAGCGACCGGCTCCGCCAATTTCTTGAGCCGTGCGACGGCCATTCTGGCGACGATATTCTTTCTGACCAGCATGGGGCTGACCTATCTGGCGTCGCACCAGAGCAGCGCGCAGGGCGTGATGTCGGGTATGGCGCCGGCCGCGCAGAAACAGGCGGCCCCGGTCGCACCGAAGGCTCCGGCCCCGGCTCCGTCATCGGCCCCGCAGGACAAGACACAGGAAATACCGAAATGAGGCGTGAGGGGTGAGACGCAAGCGTGAGGAGCCGGCCTGGTTCCGCCTTTATTACTCCTCACTCTTCTCTCCTCACTCCTCACAGATTTAGGCGCCGACGTGGTGGAATTGGTAGACACGCCGTCTTGAGGGGGCGGTGGCGAAAGTCGTGCGAGTTCGAGTCTCGCCGTCGGCACCAGGGTATCCGCAGAGGTTTTCGGACGATACAATGACGCAAGTGCAAGTAATTTCAGTTACGCCAGAACAAGAAAGACAAGTGGATCGACACATGCTGCGAAACCAAACCAAAGCCGATCAGAGGTGTCCATACTTTCAGGTGACGGAAGTCTGATCGATGCTGGCAGGTTATTTTCCGATATTGCTGTTCATCATTGTCGGCATCGCGATCGGTATCGCGCTGATCGGAATCGGCAAACTGCTGGCGCCGGATCGGCCCGATGATGAGAAGCTTTCCCCGTATGAGTGTGGTTTCGAGGCATTCGAAGATGCGCGCATGAAGTTCAATGTGCGTTATTACCTCGTTGCGATCCTGTTCATTCTGTTTGACCTCGAAATCGCCTTTCTTTTTCCGTGGGCCGCCGTGTTGCGTGACCTGGGAACGTTCGGGCTGTGGGCGATGATTCTTTTTCTCGCCATTCTCGTCGTGGGCTTCATCTACGAGTGGAAAAAAGGCGCGCTCGAATGGGAATGAGCGGCTGCAACGGAGATTTCGTGAGCGGAGATTGTTGTGGGAATTGAAGGCGTCCTTGAAAAAGGGTTCGTCACGACCACCGCGGACAAGCTGATCAACTGGACGCGTACCGGCTCATTGTGGCCGATGACCTTTGGCCTGGCGTGCTGCGCGGTGGAAATGATGCACGCCGGCGCGGCACGTTACGATCTCGATCGTTTCGGTGTCGTGTTCCGTCCCAGTCCGCGGCAGTCGGACGTGATGATTGTCGCCGGCACGCTGTGCAACAAGATGGCGCCCGCGCTGCGCAAGGTGTATGACCAGATGCCGGAGCCGCGCTGGGTGATCTCGATGGGATCGTGTGCGAACGGCGGCGGCTATTATCATTATTCGTACTCGGTGGTGCGCGGTTGCGATCGCATCGTTCCGGTCGACATTTACGTGCCAGGCTGTCCGCCGACCGCCGAGGCGCTGCTTTACGGAATCATTCAGTTGCAGAACAAGATCAGACGCACCAATACGATCGCTCGCTGAAGCGGAATGGCCGGGCGATCTTCAGAATGACAGAAAATCACAAGACATTGGCCGACGCGCTACGTGCGGCGTTGGGGGAACGGGCTGTTGTGATCGTCGAGGCGCTGGGCGAAACCACGCTGACGATCCGGCCGCGGGATCTGCTTGCCGCGGCGACGACGCTGCGCGATGCTGCGGAACTGCGGTTCGAGCAGTTGATCGATCTGTGCGGTGTCGATTACCTGACCTACGGCGACGGCGCGTGGGATGGTGCGCGCTTCGCGGTGGTCTATCACCTGCTGAGCCTGGAACACAACCGGCGCTTGCGGGTGAAGGTGTTCGCGGCGGACGACGAGTTTCCGGTTGTCGATTCCGTGATCAGCGTGTGGCCGGATGCCGACTGGTTCGAGCGCGAGGCGTTCGATCTGTTCGGCATCGTCTTCACCGGCCACCCTGATCTGCGCCGCATCCTGACCGACTACGGCTTCGTCGGCCACCCGTTCCGCAAGGATTTCCCGATCTCGGGCAACGTCGAAATGCGCTATGACCCCGATCAGCGGCGCGTGATCTATCAGCCGGTCACGATCGAGCCGCGCGAAATCGTCCCGCGCATCATTCGCGAGGAGAACTACGGCGACAGCGACGGGGTGCGCAATGGCTGAAATTCGCAACTACACGATGAATTTCGGGCCGCAGCACCCGGCGGCGCACGGGGTGTTGCGGCTGGTGCTGGAGCTGGATGGCGAAGTGATCCAGCGTGCCGACCCGCATATCGGACTGCTGCACCGCGCGACCGAGAAGCTGGCGGAGAACAAGACCTTCCTGCAGTCGGTGCCGTACATGGACCGCCTCGATTACGTGTCGATGATGTGCAACGAGCACGCGTACGTGATGGCGATCGAGAAGCTGCTGCAGATCGAGATTCCGATCCGCGCGCAATACATCCGCGTCATGTTCGACGAGATCACGCGCATTCTGAATCACCTGCTGTGGCTGGGCGCGCATGCGCTCGACATTGGCGCGATGACGGTGTTCCTGTATTGTTTCCGCGAGCGCGAGGATCTGATGGACTGCTACGAAGCGGTGTCGGGCGCGCGGCTGCATGCCGCCTATTACCGCCCGGGCGGCGTCTATCGCGACCTGCCGGATCACATGCCGCAGTACGATGCTTCCCGTGCCGCCCTGCGCAAGCTGAACGGCGCGCGCCAGGGATCGCTGCTCGACTTCATCGAGGATTTCACGCAGCGCTTTCCGAAGCTGGTCGATGATTACGAGACGCTGCTGACCGACAACCGCATCTGGAAACAGCGCACCGTCGATATCGGTGTCGTGTCGCCGGAGCGCGCGAAGGCGCTGGGATTCACCGGCCCGATGCTGCGCGGTTCAGGCGTCGAATGGGATCTGCGCAAGAAGCAGCCGTACGAGGTTTATGACCGGATGGAATTCGACATCCCGGTCGGCGTCAACGGCGACTGCTACGATCGCTACCTGGTGCGCATCGAGGAAATGCGCCAGGCCAACCGCATCGTGCGCCAATGCATCGACTGGCTGCGCAGCAATCCCGGGCCGGTGATGGTGGACAACCACAAGGTGACGCCGCCGTCGCGCATGAAGATGAAGCAGAACATGGAAGAGCTGATTCACCATTTCAAGCTCTTCACCG
>JBDZVW010000271.1:0-4241 GCA_040255885.1 Betaproteobacteria bacterium | reverse complement strand
ACGTCGCCGCTCGATGCATTCCGCTCGCTCGCCGGTCTGTTCGATTTCGGCGCCGACGATTCCGTGGTCGCGGCGGCAGCGACCGCGCAAGCCAACGGCGTGCTGTTGACGCCGGCACGCGTGCAGCTCGCCGACAACCGCGCCGCCGTCGGCACGCTGACGCGGCGCGCCGCGCTGACCGAGGCCGCGCGCGCGGTCGGCGACATGGACTTCGACAGCTACGACCAGGCGGCGCAGGTGCGTGAGCAGCTCGCCGGCGCACTCGACGACGAAATGATGACTGCGGCAGATGAGCCATACCAGGCGCTGTCGGCGCTGCGTGTCGCCGTGATCCGCGACACCACCGAGCGCGGCGCGAACCTCGCGCACATCTCCTACATTACGGCGCCGGCCACGCTGCCGGCGCTGGTGCTCGCGCACAACTTCTACGGCGATGCCACGCGCGCGGCCGACATCGTCGCGCGCAATGATATTCGGCGGCCGGGCTTCGTGCCTGGCGGCCAACAACTCGAAGTGCTCGTGTCATGAACAACGTCGAGCTGAAGGTAGGCGACATGAGCAGGGAGCAGGTGCCCGCGCAGCGGGTGCGACCGCGCGCGAATGGCGCCAGCCACCGTGAACACGCCGCGTTAGAGGAAGCAATCATCAATGCCCGCTAACGCCGACATTGTCGAACTGCAGGTGGCCGGCGCCATTTACGGTGGGTGGAAATCGTTGCGCCTTGGACGCGGCATCGAGCAGATCGCCGGCACGTTCGAGATGTCCGTCACCGAGCGCTGGGCCGGCCAGGCATCCGCCCGGCCGATCCGGCCTGGCGATCCGTGCCAGGTGCTGATCGGTGGCCAGCCGGTGATCACCGGTTACGTCGACGACGTGCGCATCTCCTACGATGCCCAGGATCATTCGGTCACCGTCAGCGGCCGCGACAAGACCGGCGACCTGGTCGACTGCTCGGCAGTCTACAAGACCGGCCAGTGGAGCAATCGGCGCATCGACCAGATCGCGGCGGATCTGTGCGCGCCGTTCGGCATCACGGTGCAGGCGATCACCGACGTCGGCACGCCGTTTGCGACCTGGAACATCGAAGAAGGCGAAACGGTGTTCGAGTGCATCGAGCGCGGCGCGCGCATGAAGGCGTTGCTTCTGATCTCGGACGGCGAAGGCCGGCTGCTGCTCGCGCGCGCCGGCACCGGTCGCGTCGGCGTTGAGCTGGTCGAGGGCCAGAACATCCTGCGTGCCGAGGCGCTGTTCAGCTGGCGCGAGCGGTTCTCGACCTACACCGTAAAAGCCCAGGTGCCGGGCAATGACGATATCTTCGGCATCTCTGCTTCGCAGGTGACTGGACACGCTACCGACTCCACGATCAACCGCTACCGCCCGCTGATCGTGATCGCAGAAGACAACGGCTCGCCCGCGACACTGGCGCAGCGCGCGCAATGGGAAGCGGTGGTGCGCATGGGGCGCGGCAACCGCGGCACGATTTCGGTGCAGGGCTGGCGCGAACAGGCCGGCGGCGACCTGTGGCAGCCGAACCGCCTGGTGCGCGTGCGCTCGCCGATGCTGTCTGTCGACGCCGACATGCTGATCGCCGGCTGCAGCTACCTGCTCGACGATCGCGGCACACGCACCGAGCTCACGATCTGCCGCCGCGAAGCGTTCGAGCTGGTCGCAGGCATTGGCGCGTCGCGGCTCGGACAGAAACTCAATGACAAGACCCAGCGCGAGAAGAAAAAAAAGGGTCAGGACTGGTCGATGCTGTGATGCGCGCATTAGCAAAAATGGTCGCGCCAATCAGTCGCCGCGTGCGGCTCATCGTTGCGCGCGCCGTCGTCACGCTGATCGACGACGCAACGAAGCTGCAGGCCGCGCAAGTGCAATTGCTGGCGGGCGAAACGCGCGATGGCGTCGAGCGCTTCCAACAATACGGCTTCACGTCGACGCCGCATGCGGGCGCGGAAGGCATCGTCGTGTGCGTCGCCGGTCGGCGTGATCACGCCGTACTGATCGCCGTCGACGACCGCCGCTATCGCCTGAAGAATCTCGCCGCCGGCGAAGTCGCGCTCTACACCGACGAGGGCGACAGCATCGTGCTGAAGCGCAGCAACACGATCGAGATCACGACGCAGACGCTGACGGTGAAGGCCAGCACGAAGGTGCGCATGGAAACGCCGCAGCTGGAGGTGACCGGCGACATCAAGGATCAGTGCGATGGCACCGGCCGCACGATGAACGGCATGCGCGAAACTTACGACACGCACACGCATCCGGGCGACAGCGGCGGCACCACAGGCGAACCAAATCAGAGCATGTGATGGCGGACATAAAGACCGTTTTCAAGAGCTTTCGTGACGGGGCTGATTACGCGCTCAATCCGCTCTATATAGAGCGGGAGAAGTGGACGCTGAATCTGGACTTCACGTCGGGATCGCTCGATCGGAGGATCCAGTTCACACGCAATTCGATTGCGACTCGATTTGATCGGTCAGGCAAGATCGTGACGGTCGCGGCCGGCGTGTTCCGGGCGAACGAGAATCAGGATTATGACCCAGTCACGCATGAGCCGCTGGGTGCGCTGATCGAGGAAGCGCGGACGAATCTGGTGCTCCATAGCCAGGATTTCACCGCCGGTGTATGGGACGCCGTTAAGGGGGCGTCAGTTTCCTCTGGCATTGATTCTCCAGACGGTGCAAATAACGCCTGCCGTATCGCGATGGGCGCCGGGCTGGGAGCCTATGGGGGCATTCTACAAGAAATAGTTTCTCCGATCCCATCGAACGAAATGCTTGCGGAGAGTGTATGGCTTCGGGGCAGCGGGACGGTTCACATCGACACAAACGAATATCCGATCGGCCACAAGAAAATAACGCTGACGCCCGAATGGACCAGATATTCACTAACGGGGTCGAACGCGGTAGCGAGCGTGGAAATGCAGTTTCGGCTGCTGTCCTACCCTGGTGACACAGCAGCGTCAGTCGATATATTTGGCGCGCAGCTTGAACGCGGCACCTTCCCCACCAGCTACATCCCCACGACGACAACAGCGGTGACGCGATCGTCTGACATCGCCACTATCGGCGTAAGTTGGTTCGATCGAGACGCTTTCGCTTTGTATGTCGACTATTCGAAAGAAGGAGATCTCTCGGTATTTGACGCAGCGATTGACATTTCAGTTGGCGGGGGTAGCTCTGACGAACTTTATACGACCGTTTTGGGGGGTGCAGGCAACAGAAGGCTGTGGTGGTTTGATACGGGAGATGGCGCCAATATAGGGAAGATTTTGGTCGCCGATGGATTCGTGAAAACTGCTATCTCGTGCGGCTCTGCAGAGCATCGTGCTTGTGCCAACGGGAGCACCGTTATTCAAGTCGCGGGTAACGTGTTTTCTGGTGCGACGGCTATGGGGATAGGCAACCGAAACGGCCACGTAGCTGGAAGATTTCACATCAAGCGCATCAAATACTTCCCCGCAGCGCTTTCCGATGCACAGCTCCAGGCGTTAACGACCGGCGCTGACCTCGGCACCGACCAAATTCCTGTCGGCATCGAGCTCGCCGACGACGACGGTCTGGAAACTGCGGTCATCATGTCGCTGTTCACCGACCGACGCGCAGCGGACGACGATGCGCTGCCGTTCATTGACGCCGATCGCCGCGGCTGGTGGGGCGACAGTTATCCGGACGTGCCGAACGATCGTATCGGCAGCCGGTTGTGGCTGCTGGCGCGATCAAAGCAGACGCAGGCTGTGCTGAATCGCGCGCGTGAGTACGCGCAGGAAGCGCTCGCGTGGCTGGTCGACGACGGTGTCGCATCGAGCGTGACGGTCGACGCAGAGATCGTGCGCACTGGCGTGCTGGGGCTCTCGATCGCAATCCAGCGTCCGCGCGCCGCCGTCGCACGCTATCGCTTCGAGAAATTCTGGACGGAGACTGCGTAATGCCATTCGCTCGCCCCGACCTTGCCACGCTGATCAACCGCGCGATCGCCGACATCGAAACGCGCCTGCCGGGTACCGACGCGCGGCTACGCCGCTCAAACCTCAATGTGTTGGCACGCGTTCACTCGGGCGCGACGCATGGGCTGTACGGCTATCTCGACTGGCTCGCGCGCCAGCTCTTTCCGGACACTGCCGAGTCGGACAACCTCGACCGCTGGGCAACGATCTGGGGCGTCGGCCGCAAGGCGGCCGCGTATGCGTCGGGCACGGTGCAATTCACTGGCACCGACGACACGGTCATCCCCGC
>JBDZVW010000270.1:0-4247 GCA_040255885.1 Betaproteobacteria bacterium | reverse complement strand
TCGACCCACCAGAACACGTCACGTTCGCGGATGATACGCCGCAATCTGCGCATTCTGACGCGCCGTTCGGCAGCGTGCATCGTCACCATGTCGTGAATGGCGTCGGCCACGCCTTCGATATCGTTGGGATTGACCAGCAGCGCGCCGGAGCGCAATTCGGCGGCGGCCCCGGCGAATTCGGAAAGAATCAGCACACAGTTCTCGTCCACGCTGCAGGCGCAGTACTCTTTCGCAACCAGGTTCATGCCATCCTTCAGCGGCGTTACCAGCGCCGCGTCGGCGGCGCGGTAGTAAGCCAGCAGATCCGCACGTTCGAGACTGCCGAACACGTACCACACCGGCACCCAGCCGCCGGGTTTCGCGAAGCGGCCGTTGATGCGTCCGACGATCTGTTCGATTTCGGTCTTGAGATCGCCGTACTCGGGAATGCCGGCGCGGCTCGGCACCACCACCTGAATCAGTGACATGCGCTCGCGCAGCTCGGGATAGCGGTCGAGCGCATTTTCGAACGCGCGCAGACGATGCGGAATACCCTTGGTGTAGTCGAGACGATCGACCCCGAAAATCAGCTTGCGGTGCGGCAGATGGGCGCGCAGATCGCGCACCTTGGCGCTGACCTGCGGCGTGTCGGCACCGCTCGCGAAACTGCGGTAGTCGATGCTGATCGGAAAGCTGCCGATGCGCACTTCCCGTTCACCGACCTGCGCGGTGACCACCGGCCCCTTGCCCTGGACCGTCGCGCCACGCACCAGCGTCCGCACGCAGTGCACGAAGTTGCGGCGGTCGCGCGGCGTCTGGAACCCGAGCAGGTCGTAGTCGAGCAGCGCGTGCAGCAGCTGTTCGCGCCACGGCAGCTGCATGAAAATGTCGAGTGGCGGAAACGGAATATGGAGAAAGAAGCCGACCCGCGACGTCACGCCGCCGGCGCGCAGCTCGCTGGCGAGCGTCAGCAGATGATAGTCGTGGACCCAGATGAAATCATGTCCGCTGACGGCGCTGCGGACGACGGCCGCGAACTTGCGATTGACCGCACCGTAGGCCCGCCAGTAGGCGGGATCGAAATTGCACAGCGGCGTCAGGTCGTGAAACAGCGGCCACACCACCTCGTTGGAAAAGCCGCGATAAAAATCGCGCACTTCCGCCTCCGTCAGCATCACCGGTTCCAGCGCATAGCCGGACCCGGCCGCAGCCGTCTTTACCGCCTGCGCCAGTCCGTTCGACTGCGCCGTTCCCGGCCAGCCGATCCAGGTTCCGCCGCGGTCGCGCAGCACCGGCGTCAGTGCGCTCACCAGCCCGCCCGAACCCCGTTCGGACTGCCACGCCCCGCGCCGGTCGCGCTCGAAACTGAACGGCAGGCGGTTTGATACGACGATCAGGCTCTCGCGGGCTTGGGCCATTCAGGCTGCTCCTTGCTCTCCTCCCCATTTTCTCCCGTAAGCGATGACGTCTGCATTTGAATGACACGTGCCGGACGCCCGAATTCGATACCTTCGCGCTGGAACCAGTCGTAGATCGCGATATTGATCGCCTGTTGCGTATCCATGTAAAAGTTGTAATCCGGAATCAACGTGTAATACACGACTTCGTAGACCACCGCGGTATCGGTATATTCCTTCAGGTGCGCGCGGTCGAGGCGCACCCTGTCCTGCGCGCGCACGGTTTCGCGCAGCATCGTCGCGATGCGCTCCAGCTTGTCGGGTGGTGTTCCGTAGGCCGCCTGTATCGTGAATACGTTGCGCCGCTCGTACATGCGTTTGTAATTGCGGATGCGGCTTTTGGTCAGATCGGTGTTGGCAAACACCAGTTGCTCGCCGGACAGGCTGCGCAGGCGGGTGGTCTTGAGACCGATATGCTCGACGCTGCCGAGATAGTCGCCGACGATGATGAAATCGCCGACGACGAACGGCTTGTCGATGACGATGGATGCCGATGCAAACAGGTCGCCCAGAATGTTCTGCGCCGCCAGCGCGATCGCGATGCCGCCGATGCCCATGCCGGCAAGCAGCGCGCTGACGTCGAACCCCAACACGTTCAGTGCGAACAGCGCGATCACGCTCCACAGCACCACCAGCGCGAAAAAGCCCAGCAGTGACATGACGGTGGCGCGCTCGGCGTTGTTCTCGTAGCGCACGTTGATCTGGCGCTCGATCCAGCACGCAATAAAGCGGTGGCCCCACAATGCAACCTGCAGCAGGAACACCATCAGTGCCGCCAGCGCCAGCGCCCGCGTTGCCGCGGGCGTCAGCACCAGCCGCAGGCTGCCGGCGTACAGCGCCAGCGGCAACAACAGCCAGACGCGGGTCGCCGCGACGACCTGTGCCGCAATCGCACGCCAGCTGCGCTGGTGATCGCCGTCGCGCAACCGCAGCCAGCGCCGCAACACGCTGCGAATCAGCGTCAGCACCAGCAGCGTCGCCGCCGCGATCAGCGCCGCGTAGCCCCACGTCAGCGGCGCGTTGCCCAGAATCCGATCGCCGGAAAACATCGTCAGCCTTCGCGCGCGCGCTGCCAGCGCTCGAGAAAATCGATGATGCCTTCAGGCGGGCGGATCCATGCGCTGGCGGCACTGGAACGCCGTTGGTCGCGCACCAGCACACCCAGCCCCTTGCCGGCGATCGCACGGAACGCGTCTTCATCGGTCAGATCATCGCCCAGATAGGCAGCCACCGTTCCAGACCCGCTTTCGGCCAGCGCGGTGGCGACGGCGTCCCCCTTGGTGCGACCGCTCAAGCGCAGCTCGATGCCGCCGTCGAAATCGCAGATGCCGAACCATGGCTCGCGTTCCAGCGGCGCCCACGCCGCCGCCACCACCTGGCGCACCTGCCGTGCCACCGCCGGCGCCATGCCGCGCCAGTGTACCGCGACGGACGTCGTCTTGCGCTCGATGCGCGCGTGCTGGCCGTCACTTTTCATGCCCGCGACCGCAGCCGCTGCCTGCGACACCGCGGCATACAGGCCGGCACGCGCCGCTGCCGGAATCTGCGGCGACCCGCAACTGCCGTTCGGCAGCAAGCGTTCCCAGCCATGGCATCCCCAGATCTCGACCGGCTCGCTCAACTGCAGCAGCGGCGCCACTTCGTGCGCATGCCGGCCGCTCACCACCACCAGTCGCGTGCGCCCGGCAGCGCCGATCGCATCCAGGCATTCGCGCACGCCCGGATAAGGCTTCGCCTGCTCCGGACGAATGTGAAACGGTGCCAGCGTGCCGTCGTAGTCGCTCAGCAAAAGCGCATGTTTCGCGCCATGGAGTTGCTCGAAGAAAGCATCGAGTTCCAGACCTTGATCGAGAATCTGCATATCCCCTGTTGCACCGATGTTCAGATCGACGGAAAATCCGCCCTGCGTACCGTTGCCCGTATCGGCAAACAGCCGCGGCCGATACCTTCCCGCCCCGCTACCCACGGACGCGATCGGCGTCCTCCGATTGTTGTTGGCCCGTCACGTTGTGGCGGAGGCGGTTCGAACCGCCTTTGGAATCACTCCAGAATTTGAAGCGAAATTTGAAATTCCATGCTGTACATGGATGCTTTCATTATACTGCGACTTACCAGATGACGAAACCTCGCTGCCGGCATCTCACAGCGCGAATTCCATTCAATATCAGCCCGCATCAGCGACCAGCACCAGATGCACCCGGTACGGCCCGTGAGCGCCCAGCGTCACGGTTTGCTCAATGTCGGCGGTGCGCGACGGCCCTGATATGAAATTGACCGCGCGCGGCAGCGCTCCGCATTCGTCGCGCAACAACTGCCACGCATCCTCCATCGTGCGCACAATGCGCGCGTTGCGCACGATCGCGATATGCGTCTCCGGCACCAGACTCGTTGCCGACGGCGTGCGCGCACCGGAAAGCAGCATCAGCGTGCCGGTTTCGGCGATCGCGCAAAACGCGCCGGTAATGCCGACCGCATCATCGCCGCGCACCGCACGCGCTTCAACCGTGACGCCACTGGCCGCCCACCCGAGTTCCAGAAATTCCGGCCAGCATACCGCAACCTGCGGCAACGCGTTCGCCTGCAGATAGGCCGCCACCGCACGCGGCACGTCCGCCGGCGTCGCGACTTCGTCCAGTGTCGTCGCCAGGCTCAGCGCTCGCTCGCGAAAGCAGGCCAGCGGCTCCCCGTCCATCGTTGCGATCGGTCCGCGCCGGTTTGAGTGGATATGGTCGGCAACCGCCGCACGCTCACCGGCCGTCGGCGATGCCGGCTTGCTCTGACGCGTGCGGATGCGTGCGAGGATGTTGTCTC
>JBDZVW010000015.1:0-17488 GCA_040255885.1 Betaproteobacteria bacterium | reverse complement strand
GTGCCTGAGCGTCAGTGTTGGCCCAGGGGGCTGCCTTCGCCATCGGTGTTCCTCCACATCTCTACGCATTTCACTGCTACACGTGGAATTCCACCCCCCTCTGCCACACTCTAGCCTTGTAGTTTCAAACGCAGTTCCCAGGTTAAGCCCGGGGATTTCACATCTGACTTACAAAACCGCCTGCGCACGCTTTACGCCCAGTAATTCCGATTAACGCTTGCACCCTACGTATTACCGCGGCTGCTGGCACGTAGTTAGCCGGTGCTTCTTCTGTGAGTACCGTCAGTAGTCCGCGGTATTGGCGCGGACCGTTTCGTTCCCACCGAAAGAGCTTTACAACCCGAAGGCCTTCTTCACTCACGCGGCATGGCTGGATCAGGGTTGCCCCCATTGTCCAAAATTCCCCACTGCTGCCTCCCGTAGGAGTCTGGGCCGTGTCTCAGTCCCAGTGTGGCTGATCATCCTCTCAGACCAGCTACCGATCGTCGCCTTGGTAGGCCTTTACCCCACCAACAAGCTAATCGGATATCGGCCGCTCCTTGAGCGTGAGGCCTTGCGGTCCCCCACTTTCCTCCGTAGAGCGTATGCGGTATTAGCACATCTTTCGACGCGTTATCCCCCACTCCAGGACACGTTCCGATATATTACTCACCCGTTCGCCACTCGCCACCAGGAGCAAGCTCCCGTGCTGCCGTTCGACTTGCATGTGTAAAGCATGCCGCTAGCGTTCAATCTGAGCCAGGATCAAACTCTTCAGTTTAATCACTGCAAAGCTTAACTCGCTTGACGTATTGCATCGTGCGAGCACTTCGATATTGCGAGTTGCCTGCGACCCCTGCTTCCGGATCGACAGGCGGCCTCAAACATCAAGTGCCCACACCTATCGGCTGTAAATTGTTAAAGAGCGTTGGTTGCGGGGATAGGATTTGAACCTATGACCTTCGGGTTATGAGCCCGACGAGCTGCCAGACTGCTCCACCCCGCGTCCGACCACCAAAGAAGACGAATTATATCAGTCGCGTTTTTTCGAAGTCAAACTCTTTTGGAAAAATTTCGCTGAAATGAGGTGCATCATTCCGCGAAAAATGCGGTGATGGTCCGGTACCGGAAAACCACGACCGGTCAGCATCGATTTCTGCCGCCCAAATCCGCTCCGCTCTTTTCGTATCGCCGGATCGTTCGGGACGTTTCTCGAGACCATTTAACAACGTCCGACGCTCACTCGCGCGCCTCCACCACCAATCTCCCGACGGCCAGGATTATTTATCTGCAAATAAAATAAATGGATAAGAGTGCAATCGCACTCATGCTAACCTGCGCCTTGTAAATCAACAGTTAATTGAATTCTGGAGGGGCTCTATGGCGCGCTTGGTCAGACCTCACGGCGGCGGTCCCGTCAAACCGCTGCTGCTCGACGGAGAAGCCCGGCAGTCAGAATTGAAACGCGCCGCTTCGCTGCAGAAAGTCCCGGTGAGTTCACGTGAGCGGGGCGATCTCATCATGATGGGCATCGGCGGCTTCACGCCGCTAGGCGGTTTCATGACGCATGCCGACTGGAAAGGCGTGTGCGACGATTTCAAAACCGCGAACGGCCTGTTCTGGCCGATACCCATTACATTGTCAGCCGCGAAAGCCCTCGCCGACAGCATCCAGGTCGGCCAGGAAGTGGCGCTGGTGGACGCCGCCGATCAAGTGATGGCGACGATGAAGATCGCCGAAAAATATCCGGTCGACAAAACGCACGAGTGCAAAGCGGTATTCAAGACCGATGATGCCGAGCACCCCGGCGTGCGGATGGTGATGGCGCAGGGAGACGTCAATCTCGCGGGACCGGTCAAGGTGCTGTCGGCCGGGGAATTCCCGGAAAAATACGGCCCGCTGTTCATGACGCCGCTGGAAACCCGCGCACTGTTCGAATCCTACGGCTGGTCCAGGGTGGCGGCATTCCAGACGCGCAACCCGATGCACCGTTCGCATGAATACCTGGCGAAGATCGCGGTCGAGGTCTGCGACGGGCTGTTGATCCATGCGCTGCTCGGCCATCTCAAGCCCGGCGATATTCCGGCGGAAGTACGCACCCGCGCAATCCGCACGCTGATCGACAAATACTTCGTGCAAAAAACCGTGGCACTGGCGGGTTACCCGCTCGACATGCGCTATGCCGGGCCGCGCGAGGCACTGCTCCACGCACTGTTCCGCCAGAACTACGGCTGCTCGCACCAGATCGTCGGCCGCGACCACGCCGGTGTCGGCAGCTATTACGGACCGTTCGACGCGCATCATATCTTCGACGAAATTCCGCAAGGATCACTCGAAACCCAGCCGCTCAAGATCGACTGGACGTTCTGGTGCTATCAATGCGGCGGCATGGCTTCCGATCGCACTTGCCCGCACGAGCCGTCACACCGTCTGCTGTTGTCCGGCACCAAGCTGCGCAAGATGCTGTCGGAAGGCGCTCCGGTGCCGGCCGAATTCAGCCGGCCCGAAGTGCTGGAAATCCTGCGCCAGTACTACGCCGGACTCGCCGACGAAGACAAAGTCGAAATAAAACTCGTGGGCCATTCCGCAAAATAGGCTCGCCCCCCCGTCCACGGGCGATTTCGCCCACAAAGAAAGGCCTATGCCGACTTACGTACGCACCGACAAATGTGATGGCTGCAAAGGCCGGGACAACGCCGCATGCATGCACATCTGTCCGCATGACCTGATGCTGCTCGACCAGGACGGCTCCCGCACGGGACATGCAATGAAGTCGTTCAACCAGGAGCCGGACCAGTGCTGGGAATGCTATGCATGCGTCAAGATCTGCCCGCAGCAGGCAATCGAAGTGCGGCATTACGCCGACGTGGTGCCGCTGGGTGCCCAGGTGCAGCCGCTGCGCGGCACGGACACCATCACCTGGACCATCCGCTTCCGCAACGGCACCCTCAAGCGCTTCAAATTTCCGATCCGCACCACGGCGGAAGGTTCGGTCAGCCCCTATACGAACAAGCCGGCCGCCGACATGGCCGAGATCGAAGACCACGGTTCACTCTTCACACACGGTACGCATGCCTGCGACAGAAGCCAGTTCATCGAACAATCGTAAACAGCATTCATATTTTCATATTGCCGAGGCCGTCCCCGGGGTTGATGGCAAGGCGTGAAAAGGAATCGGAGTCATGGCGGACAGTTACAAGTTCGGAAACCCCGAGGTTATCGAAGAAGAAGTTGACATTCTGATCATCGGCGGCGGCATGGCCGCTTGCGGTGCCGCGTTCGAGGCCATGCGCTGGGCCGAAGGCCAGGATCTCAGGATCAAGCTGGTCGACAAGGCGGCGATGGACCGCTCCGGTGCCGTCGCGCAGGGGCTTTCCGCGATCAACACCTACATGGGCGACAACGACCCGGCGGATTACGTGCGCTACGTGCGCAACGACCTGATGGGCATCATCCGCGAAGACCTGGTCTATGACGTCGGCCGCCACGTCGACGACAGCGTACGCCAGTTCGAGGAATGGGGACTGCCTATCTGGAAACAGCCCGGCGACGAAGGCAGGAAACTGGCCGACGGCGGCAAGCCGGTGCGCACCGGCCGCTGGCAGATCATGATCAACGGCGAATCCTACAAATGGATCGTCGCCGAAGCGGCAAAGAAATCGCTGGGCGTGGAAAACATCCAGGAGCACGTATTCATCGTACGCCTGGTCACCGACAGGAATGATCCGAATCGCGTTGCCGCCGCGGCCGGTTTCTCGGTGCGCGACCACAAGCTCTACATCTACAAGTTCAAGTGCTGCCTGATCGCCTGCGGCGGTGCCGTGAACGTGTTCCGCCCGCGCTCGGTCGGCGAAGGCACCGGCCGCGCCTGGTATCCGGTATGGAACGCCGGCTCGACCTACGCGATGGCGGCCGAGTGCGGCGCCGAAATGACGATGATGGAAAACCGTTTCGTGCCGGCGCGCTTCAAGGACGGCTACGGGCCGGTCGGTGCCTGGTTTCTGCTGTTCAAGGCCAGGGTGATGAATGGCCTCGGTGAGGACTACAACGCGCTGCGCCGCGACGACATCAAGGATACGCAACGCTTCGGCAAGTACGGCCAGGGAGTCCCGAGCGCCTGCCTGCGCAACCACGTGATGCTCAATGAAATGAAGGAAGGCCGCGGCCCGATCTTCATGGACACGCCCGCCGCGATGGCGAAGCTGGCAGAGAACAAGACGCCGACGGAAATCGAGCACCTGGAAGCGGAAGCATGGGAAGACTTTCTAGACATGACGATCGCCCAGTGCGGCATCTGGGCCGGCGAAAACATCGAGCCCGACAAGGAACCGTCGGAAATCATTCCGACCGAGCCCTATCTGCTGGGTTCGCATTCCGGGTGTGCCGGCATCTGGACCTCCGGCCCCACCGATATTCCGGGCACGCCGACCGAATGGTCATGGGGCTACAACCGCATGACGACGGTCACGGGCCTGTTCACCGCCGGCGACGGCGTCGGCGCATCCGGCCACAAGTTTTCGTCCGGCTCGCACACCGAGGGACGCATCGCCGCCAAGGCGATGGTCAAGTTCGCGCTCGACAACAAGGGCTGGCAGCCGGAACCGTCGCGCTCGACGCAGGATCTGGTCGACGAAATCTATCGGCCGGTCAGGACCTTCCTGGAGCACAAGGACTACACCACGGCGATCGACGTCAACCCGCACTACATCACGCCCAGAATGCTGCAGTTCCGGCTGCAGAAAATCATGGACGAGTACTGCGCGGGCATCGCGACGTGGTATCAGACCAACGCCAAAATGCTCGAAGTATGCGAACGCAAGCTGAAAATGATCAAGGAAGACTCACTGAAGATGCGCGCAAAGGATCTTCATGAGCTGCTGCGGGCGTGGGAGAACTATCACCGCATCATTACCGCGGAATGTCACATGAAGCACATCCAGTTCCGCGAGGAAACGCGCTATCCCGGGTTCTACTACCGGATGGACTACAACTACATCGACGACGAGAACTGGAAGTGCTTCGTCAATTCGCGCTATGACCGCGAAACGAAGCGGTGGACGGTGAAGAAAGTGTCGTACAAGCAGCTGGTCAAGGACTGAGTGAACCGGGAACCGGGGATCAGGCCGGCTCTGCCGTTCGCACGCACCGCAATCCCCGCTGTCCGGTTCCCGATCGCCAAACCTTCAAACATCGGGGTCCGGGTATAAAATAGCCTGGACCCCATTTGTTTTCAGATGCCCGCGATGAGTCACCATGCGTCTTTTCCGCGCAACCCGATCGTGCCGGTTCAGCTCGGACTCGACGACACATTCCGGTTCCGCTGCCACAAGGGCATTGCCTGCTTCAACAAATGCTGCGAGAACATCGACATCCTGCTGACGCCGTACGACATCCTGCGGCTGAAACGCAGGTTGGGGCTCCGCTCGCGCGAATTCATCGACCGTTACACGACGGATTTCGCGATGGATGGCCATGGCATGCCCGGCCTCAAGCTCAAAACCCGGTCCGGCTCCATGGCGTGCATCAATCTGACGCCGGATGGGTGCGGGGTTTATTCCGACCGCCCGATGGCTTGCCGCTACTACGCGCTGGGCATGATTTCGATGCGCAAAAAGGGTTCACCGGTCGACGACGATTCGTACTTCCTCCTGAAGGAAGATCACTGCCTCGGCCATGATGAACCGGCGGTTCAGACCGTCCGCGCATACCGCCGCGAACAGGGCATCGACGACTACGACGACGTCAACCGTGAATGGCGGCAGATCATCCTCAAGAAGCGCTCCAGCGGACCGACCGTCGGCCGGCCGTCGCAGCGCAGTCTCGAACTGTTTTTCCTTGCCAGCTATGATATCGACGGCTTTCGCGATTTCGTGCAAAGCCCCGGCTTCAGCGAAGTGTTCGATCTCGCTCCGGCGTTCCGGCACGACATCCTGGCAGATGACGTGAAGCTGCTGCGGTTCGGCTTCCGGCTGCTGAAGCAGGTGCTGTTCGGCGAGAGGACTATTGCGCTGAAACCGGATGCGGCAGCCAGGCGCATCGAGCGCTACCGGCAACGCCAGGCGCAAAATGTTGCCGGCCATGCGGCCGATATCGCCAACGACCAGGACAGTTTCTATCAGAGCCTTGAATAACATCGCCACCCTGCCCGCCCACACGCTCGATCCCGATACGCTGCTCGTTACGGAAGAGCCTTATTACGAACCGGTCAGCGACGAAATCGCGCTGTTCGAAGCAGCGTACGCCAGCTGCATACCGGTGTTGCTGAAGGGGCCGACCGGCTCCGGCAAGACGCGCTTCGTCGAGTACATGGCATGGCGCCTGAAGCGGCCGCTGATCACGGTGTCCTGCCACGACGACCTTACGGCATCCGATCTCGTCGGCCGCTACCTGATCACCAGCAGTGAAACGGTATGGGTCGACGGGCCGCTGGCGCGGGCGGTGCGCTGCGGCGGCATCTGTTACCTTGACGAAGTCGTCGAAGCGCGCAAGGACACGACGGTGGTGATTCATCCGCTCGCTGACGACCGCCGCATGCTGGCGATGGAGAAGCGCGGCGAGATTCTGCATGCGCCGCCGGAATTTCTGCTGGCGATGTCGTACAACCCGGGTTACCAGAGCGTGCTCAAGGAATTGAAGCAGAGCACACGCCAGCGCTTCATCGCGATCGAATTCGATTATCCGGGCGCCGAGCTCGAGCGCCGCATCATCCTGCAGGAAACCGGACTCGATGCCGACAACGCCGACAAGCTGATCCGGCTGGCCGCGATGACGCGCAACCTCAAGGGCAACGGGCTCGACGAAGGCGCATCGACGCGGCTGCTGGTGCACGCCGGCAAGCTGATCAAACGCGGCATCCCGCCGCGCATCGCGTGCCAGGGCGCGGTCTCGCAGGCGCTGTCCGACGATCCGGAAATGCTGCGGGCGATCGATGAGCTCGCCGCCTCGCTATTCTGAGCCGCTGTCGGCGCTGCGGATAGAAGAACGCCTCGAGGAATTTCTCGATCCGGTGCTGTCGTCGCGCCGCACCGCGACCAGCGTCGCCCATCGCCTGTCCACGCTGGATCGGCCGCAGCAGGATTTTGTGCTGCACTGGACCGGCGTGATCGCGCGCACCAGCGCCGAAATGGCGTACCAGTTCGCGGCGACGGCGCCGCAGGCGCTGGCGCGCATCGGCGACGACACCGCCGCGGTGGAGGACTGGATCATCCAGGCGATGGACACCTACGACCGCGAAGGGCTGTATCGCGGCGGCGCCGTCCTGAAGGACATCGACCGCTTCATCGACGCCGCGCGGCACGAGGCGGAGGCCGCAACGTTTGACGAAATCGGCGCGGTGCTCGAACTGTTCGTCTGCGGGCTGGCCGGCCGCCGCCTGAAAATCGAGTCCGGCGCCGATGTCTACACCGACACCGAAGCCATTCATCTGCCGCCGCAAATCACGGCGTTCGGCTCAAAGGACGAGAATTTCGCCGCGTACAAGGCGATCGCCGCGCACCTGTGGGCGCAGACCCGCTACGGCACGTTCAATCGCGATCTGGATGCGGTCGCTGCCGCATACGATGATCCGGCGCATGCACTGGCATGGCTCAATTTTCTGGAAACGATACGGCTCGATGCGCGGATTGCGCACCTGCTGCCCGGCCTGGGACGGCAGATGGCACAACTGCGCGGCCCCTCGCCGCTCACCGCGGACATCCGGCTGCAACGGCTGTTCGCCGCGGACGCCGGCATCGACGACAGCATTGCGCTGCTGCCCGAATATTGTTTGCGGCCGCTGCCGGCGCCCTATCCATACATGGGTGTGCTGCATCCCGGCCAGGCACAGGCGGTACGGCAGGCACGGCTCGCCCACGAAAAGAATGCGCTGAAATCGATGCTGGCCGACGTCCTTGAGGAACACCAGCGCAGCGATCAGCGTCCAGCGGACACGCGTCCCGATGAGCCCCGCTTCGCGGCAAGACAGGTGGCGTCGGACGACCCCGCTCAGCCTCGTTTCGATCTTGAGCTCGATGGCCGGCCTGTCACGCTGCCGCCGCAGGCGAATGACATGCTGCAATCGATCGCGCAGGATCTGGGCGAAATTCCGGACGATTATCTGGTTCCCGCCGGCCCCGGCGAACGGCAGCCGCAAGTGGCTGTGCGCGACCCCGCGGAAAACGTCTGGAGCGGCGTCTATCATGAAGAAGGCGCGTTCCTCTACAACGAATGGGATTTCCGCCGCAAACATTACCGCAAGCGCTGGTGCGTGCTGCGCGAGCGCGACGTGGAGCCGGGCGCAGCAGACTTCGTGCCGGCCACGCTCGCAAAATACGCGGTGCAGGTCATGCAACTGCGGCGTACGTTCGAGCTGCTGCGCGGCGAGCCGCGGCTGCTGAAGCGCCAGAAGAACGGCCCGGACATCGATCTCGATGCCGCAGTCGACGGCTACGTGGATCTGCGATGCGGCCAGGAACTGCCGGAGCGCCTGCACGCGCGGCACCAGAAAACCGAGCGTGATCTCGCGGTGATGTTCATGGTGGACATGAGCGGTTCCACCAAGGGCTGGATCAACGACGCCGAGCGCGAAGCGCTGGTGATGCTGTGCCAGGCGCTGGAAGTGCTGGGCGACCGCTACGCGATCTACGGCTTCTCCGGCATGACGCGCAGGCGCTGCGAAATTTTCCGCATCAAGCGCTTCGACGAGGCCTACGATGACACCGTGACGCGCCGCATTGCCGGCATCTTGCCGCAGAATTACACCCGCATGGGCGCCGCAATCCGCCACCTCACCACGCTGCTGAACGCGGCGCAGGCGCGCACCAAGGTGCTGATCACGCTGTCCGACGGCAAGCCGGACGATTACAGCGACAATTACCGCGGCGACTACGGTATCGAGGATACGCGCCAGGCGCTGATCGAGGCGCACCGCAGCGGCATCCGGCCGTTCTGCATCACCATCGACCGCGAAGCGCGCGACTACCTGCCGCGCATGTACGGGCCAGTCAACTACGCCGTCATCGACAACGTCTCGCGTCTGCCGCTGAAGATCGCCGATGTCTACCGCAAGCTGACGACCTGATTGCCTGCACCCTGTTGCGCATCGCATCGGTGTTCGGCCAATCCATGTTCACGAGCCGCCGCAAAGGCGCATGCGGCCGCAGCCGTCATGGGCCGCAAATTGCACTATACTGCGGGCTGGAAATCCCGCCGGGATCCATCGATCACCGCCATGCAAAGAGATTCGGACGACATACCCAGAAACGTGCTCGGCGGTCTGCTGCGCCCGTGCAGCGAACGGCCGCTGACCGGCTTTTACCGTGACGGCTGCTGCAATACCGGGGAGGATGACGTGGGCATGCACGTAACCTGTGTCGAGGTCACCGCCGAATTCCTGGAATTTTCCAAATCCCGCGGCAACGATCTCACCACGCCACGGCCCGAATTCGGCTTTCCGGGGTTGAAGCCCGGCGACAGGTGGTGCCTGTGCGCGGCGCGCTGGATGGAAGCCGCCGAAGCCGGCATTGCGCCGCGCCTCGTGCTTGCCGCGACGCATGAAGCGATGCTCGACTATGCACCGCTGTCGATACTGAAACGATACGCGCTCGATATCAACTGACGGGCGGCCGTGCCGCCGGCCACGGCGTTCTCTTAGTGGATAACTGGCTGTTCTTCGTCCGCTTCGTGCAGCGGCATCGCCGAACTTTCCGGCAAATCCGCTTCATCCGCTCGTTCCGGCACTTCCGTTTCGTCAGACGGCTGTGCCGGGTCGCCCTGCTCAACCAGTGACCCGAGCTCGTCGAGCGGCGGCAGTTCCTCCAGCGATCGCAGGTTGAGATCATCGAGAAAAGCGCGGGTCGTCGCATAAAGCCCGGGCCGCCCCGGCACTTCGCGATGCCCGACAACGTCGATCCAGCCGCGCGCCTCCAGCGTTTTCAGTATGTTGCTCGACACCGTCACGCCGCGAATGTCCTCGATGTCGCCGCGTGTCACCGGCTGCTTGTAGGCAATGATCGCCAGCGTCTCCAGTACCGCCCGCGAATAGCGCGGCGGACGTTGCGGATTGAGCCGGTCCAGATATTTCTGGTATTCGGGCCGCGCGCGAAAGCGCCAGCCGCTCGCCACCTGCGTCAGCTCGATGCCGCGCGTCTCCCACTCCTGTCTCAACTCGTCGAGCAGCTTGCGCAGCACCTCACTGCCGAGATCGTCGTCGAACAGCTTTTTCAGTTCCGCGAGCGGCAACGGCTCCTGGCTCGTCAGCAGTGCGGTTTCGAGAATGGTCTTGGCCTGCACCGGCTCCAGCGCGGATGATTTCATGGTTTCCTTTCCCTGTTTTCTGCAATCCGTTGCCGCAATCATTCCACTGCGGGCTCGGATTCCACGAGCCGCACGTAAATCGGCGAGAACGGCGCCTGCTGCGACAAATCCACCAGCGTTTCGTGCGCCAGCTCCAGCAGCGCCAGAAAAGTCACGACCAGCTTCGGCACACCTTCGGATACGTCGAACAAGTCGCCGAATTCGACGAAGCGATGCTCCTGCAACCGCCGCAGGATCACGCTCATGTGCTCGCGCACCGACAAATGGTCGCGCGTCACCTTGTGATGCCCGGTGGCCCTGGCGCGCGCCAGCAGCGTCAGCCACGCCGACCGCAAGTCCTCGGCGTCGACGTCCGGGAAGCGCTCCACCGATTCGCGCTCGATGATCACCTGGACCAGCGCGAAGTCCCGCGCCGCGCGCGGCAGCGCATCGAGCCGCTGCGCCGCCAGCCGCATCTGCTCATATTCGAGCAGCCGGCGCACCAGCTCGGCACGCGGATCCTCTTCATCGGCCTGCGACGCCGGCGGCCGCGGCAACAGCATGCGCGACTTGATCTCGATCAGCAGCGCCGCCATCAGCAGATATTCCGCGGCCAGTTCGAGCTGGTGCTCGC
Source organism: Betaproteobacteria bacterium (assembly GCA_040255885.1). Lineage (GTDB taxonomy): Bacteria > Pseudomonadota > Gammaproteobacteria > Burkholderiales > JBDZVW01 > JBDZVW01. The sequence continues at coordinate 6,603 of JBDZVW010000015.1, read as the reverse complement.
GCATCATTTCCACGTATTCCAGGTACTGGCGGGTCAGCTGTGCCATCGGAACGTCGAGCACGCTGATGTTTTCCTTGCGGATCAGGTACAGCAGCAGATCGAGCGGTCCCTCGAACTGTTCGAGGAACACCTCGAGCGCGTCCGGCGGTATGTAGAGATCCTGCGGGACTTCCAGGAACGGCTCGCCGTAAACCTTGGCAATTGGAGTGCTGTGGACGAGTTCGATCATGAACGTCTATTCCGAACCGCCAAGGCACTCAGAACGCCAGGCAGAATCAAAATTAAAAATCCGATAATTTGGCACGATCACTCCCACCTCTGTGCAGCGGCCATTATTGCAGCTTTGTTTTTCTTGGCGTTCTTGGCGCCTTGGCGGTTCCGAATTCCGGCATCGCGATGGTCGGCAAACACGATCTGCGCCACGTCGCGGTAGCGCTCGACGAAATGCGTGCTGATCCCCTTGCGCACGTAGTCCGGCAATTTGTCAAAGTCGCGCCGGTTCGCCTCCGGCAGAATCAGCTTCATGATACGCGCACGCCGTGCGGCGATCACCTTCTCGCGAATGCCGCCGACCGGCAATACCTGCCCGGTAAGCGTCAGCTCGCCGGTCATCGCGGTCCCGCCGGCCGGCCGTTCACCGCGTGCCAGCGACAGCAGCGCGGTTGCCATCGTGATGCCGGCCGACGGGCCGTCCTTCGGGGTGGCGCCTTCCGGCACATGCAGATGCACGAATGCGCCGTCAAAAAAAGCCGGATCGCCATGAAATTCGATGAGATGGGATGACACGTAGCTGTAGGCGATCTCGGCCGATTCCTTCATCACATCGCCCAGCTTGCCGGTCAGTTTGAAGCCGCGGTTCTTGGTATGCACGCGCGTCGCCTCGATGCTGAGGATGGCGCCGCCGAGCGCGGTCCATGCCAGCCCGGTGACGATGCCGACGCCGCTCAGGCGCTGCTCGCGATCGAACACCGGCTTGCCGAGATAGTCCTCGACTTCAGTCACGCCGACGCGCACCGGCTCGACCGCGCCGCCGGCAAACCGCACTACCGCCTTGCGCACCAGCCGTCCGATCTGCTTCTCCAGTCCGCGCACGCCGGCCTCGCGCGCATAGCCTTCCGCGATGTGACGCAGTGCCGACTCCGAAATCGTGAGCTGCGCTCGCTTGAGCCCTGCTTTTTGTAGTTGCTTCGGCCACAGGTAGCGCTTCGCAATCTGCACCTTCTCTTCGGTGATGTAACCAGGCAGCCGGATCACTTCCATGCGATCGAGCAGCGGCGACGGAATGGTGTCGATCTGGTTCGCGGTGCAGACGAACAGTACCTTGGACAGATCAAAGCGCACGTCCAGATAATGATCGAGGAAATCCGAATTCTGTTCCGGGTCCAGCACTTCGAGCAGCGCGGATGCCGGGTCGCCATGATAGGACGCGCCGATCTTGTCGACCTCGTCGAGCATGATCACCGGATTGGCAACGCCGACCTCCTTTATCGCCTGGATGAACTTGCCCGGCATGGCGCCGATGTAGGTGCGGCGATGGCCCTTGATCTCGGCCTCGTCGCGCATGCCGCCGACGGAAAAACGGTAGAACTTGCGTCCCAGCGTGGCCGCAATCGAACGCCCGACCGACGTCTTGCCGACACCCGGCGGACCGACCAGCAGCAGGATCGAACCGGCGACTTCGCCTTTCAGCGCGCCCACCGCCAGAAATTCGATGATCCGTTCCTTGACGTCCTCCAGTCCGTAATGATCGCGTTCCAGCACTTTGCGCGCGGCGGCAAGATCGAGCTTGTCCGTCGAATAGCGGCCCCACGGCAGCTGGCTCAGCCAGTCGAGATAATTGCGCGTCACCGCGTATTCCGGTGAGCCGGTCTCCAGCAGCGACAGTTTCTGCATTTCATCATCGACGCGCTTGTGCGCGTCTTGCGGAAGCTTCAGCTTCGCCAGCCGCTCGCGGAAACGGTCGAGATCGGCGGTGCGATCGTCCTTCGCGATACCCAGTTCCTTCTGGATCGCCTTCAACTGCTCGCGTAGGAAAAATTCGCGCTGCTGCTTCTCGATCTTCTCGCCGACCTGCTGACGGATCTGTGTCTGCAGCTTCGCGACGTCCAGCTCCTTCTTGATCAGCACCAGGACTTTTTCCATGCGGCGGCGCAGATTGGTCGCTTCCATCACCTGCTGCAGTTCGGCCTTCGACGCAGTGGTCAGGCTCGCCGCGAAATCAGCCAGCAGCGACGGCTGGTTGGGGCTGAAACGGTTGAGGAAGAACTTCAGTTCCTCGCTGTAGAGCGGATTGAGCGGAATCAGCTCACGGATGGTGTTGATGATCGCCATCGCGTATGCCTTCAGCTCGTCACTGGGCTGATTGCGGCCATCCGCGACGTACTCCACTTGCGCCAGGTAGGGCGCCTGGCTCGACAGCCATTTGATGATGCGGAAGCGCGCAACGCCTTCGGCGATGAACTGGAATTTACCGTCCGAGCGCAACGGATTGTGCATGCGCACCGCGGTGCCGATCGAGTAGAAATCATCCGGCCCGGCATCCTCGGGCCGATCTTTCTTGACCAGCACGAGGCCGACCATGTGGCTGGGCGTGCTGCCTATCTTCTCGACGGTTTCCAGCCATGGCGCCTCGTTCATCAGCAGCGGCAGCGTCTGTGCGGGAAAGAACGGGCGTTCGGAAAGCGGCAGCAGGTAAAGCGTGGCGGGCAGGACACTGGCCGGCACCGGCAGGCCCGGCGCCTGATCTCCGGTGTGCTGTGCTTCGAGCACTTCGCCTTCAACGGACTGGGGATTATCGTCGGGCATGAGGCTATTGTACTTGGGTTACACGCTACGTTCGACGGTCCGTTTATATTTCATGTAATAATTTAATTATATATCGTAATATTTTAATAATTAAATATTTTGTATTATGTGTAATTCAATCCCATCACTTGCCGCACGTCACGCAATGATTCCTGCGCCAGCTTGCGCGCGCGGTCGCAGCCGTCGGCGATGATCGAGCGCGGCAGCGTCGGATCTTCCAGGTATTTCTGCGCCCGCTCCCGCATCGGCGCCAGTTCCGAATTGACCGCATCGATGACCGGCTGCTTGCAATCGAGGCAGCCGATACCGGCCGTGGTGCAGCCCTGCCATACCCAGTCGCGCACCTTGTCGTCCGAGTAAATCTGATGCAGTTGCCATACCGGGCACTTTTCCGGATTGCCGGGATCGGTACGCCGCACCCGCGCCGGATCGGTCGGCATGGTACGAATTTTCTTCGTCACGCTTTCCGGGTCCTCGCGCAGCGTAATCGTATTGTTGTACGACTTCGACATCTTCTGGCCGTCGAGCCCCGGCATGCGCGGCGACTCGGTCAACAGCGCCTGCGGTTCGGTGAGAATCAGCTTGCCGCCGCCTTCGAGATAACCGAACAGCCGCTCGTTGTCGCCCAGCGTCAGATTCTGCTGCTCGTTCAACAGCGCGCGCGCGGCCGCAAGCGCCTCTTCGTTGCCCTGCTCCAGGTAGCGCGTGCGCAGCTGGCGATAGATGCGCGCGCGCCGCGAGCCCAGTTTCTTCACCGCCTCTTCCGCCTTTTTCTCGAAGCCTGGCTCACGGCCGTAAAGGTGATTGAAGCGGCGCGCGATCTCGCGCGTGAATTCGACGTGCGGCACCTGGTCCTCGCCGACCGGCACGCGGGACGCGTGATAAATCAGGATGTCGGCGCTCTGCAGCAGCGGGTAGCCGAGAAAGCCGTAGGTCGACAAATCCCTGTCGGTGAGCTTCTCCTGCTGGTCCTTGTAGGTCGGCACCCGCTCCAGCCAGCCGAGCGGCGTGATCATCGACAGCAGCAGGTGCAGCTCCGCATGCTCCGGCACCCGCGACTGGATGAAAATCGTTGCCTGGCCCGGATCGACGCCGGCCGCCAGCCAGTCGATGATCATGTCCCACACGTTGTCCTCGATGACGTCCGGATTGTCATAATGCGTCGTCAGCGCATGCCAGTCGGCGACGAAGAACAGGCATTCGTGTTCATGCTGCAGGCGCACCCAGTTCTTCAGGACCCCATGATAATGCCCGAGGTGCAGATTGCCGGTCGGCCGCATGCCGGATAGAACGCGATTGGAAAACATGTTCGGCAGGCTCCTCCTCAGAAACCCAGAATGAACGACAGCACGTTGAGCGTCACGTTGACGACGGGCCACAGGATCTGCCCCAGGATGTGCGTGACGAACAGTATGACGAGAATGATCAGCCCATAGGGTTCGATGCGCGAGAAGCGGTACGCCAGCGTATTCGGCAGCAGGCTCACCGCGACACGTCCGCCATCGAGCGGCGGCAGCGGCAGCAGGTTCAGCACCATCAGCACGACGTTGATCATGACGCCGGCCTGTCCCATCCGGACCATCGGCAACGTATAGTAGGTTTCCGGCATCAGCGTGCCGAGCTTGATGACCAGTCCCCAGAATATCGCCATCGCCAGATTGGCGGCTGGACCGGCGATCGCCACCCACAGCATGTCCTGCTTCGGACGGCGCAACTGGCCGAAATTGACCGGTACCGGCTTAGCCCACCCGAACAGGATCCCGCCCAGCAGCAGCGTCACGATCGGCACCACGATGGTGCCGATCGGATCGATGTGACGTATCGGATTGAGGCTGACGCGCCCCAGCACGTACGCGGTGGTATCGCCGAAATGCTTGGCGACGTAACCGTGCGCCGCTTCGTGCAGCGTGATCGCGAAGATCACCGGCAGTGCGTAGATGGCGATCGTCTGTATGAAATTCAGATCCATGCAGCCTATACCACGGCCAGCGCGCCGTCGCCCTTGCCGGAACGCGTCACCACCGGTTCGTCCCCGGTGAGGTCGAGCACCGTAGTCGGCGTCACGCCGCAGGGCCCGCCGTCCAGAATCAGGTCCACCTGGTGTTCGAGGCGGCGGCGGATTTCGTGCGCGTCGTTGAGCGGCAGATCGTCGCCAGGGAGCAGCAGCGTGGTGCTGATCAACGGCTCGTGCAACTCTGCCAGCAGCGCACGCACGATGCGATGCTGCGGCACGCGCAGGCCGATGGTCTTGCGCCGCGGATGCTGCAGGCGGCGCGGCACGTCGCGCGTCGCGTGCAGGATGAAGGTATAACTGCCCGGTGTCATCGACTTGAGCAGCCGGTAATGCTGGTTGTCGACTTTTGCGTAAGTCGCGATTTCGGCGAGATCGAGACAAATCAGCGCGAAGTGATGCTTGTCATCGACCCCGCGGATCGCGCGCAGCCGTTCCATCCCGCTCTTGTTGCCGAGCCGGCATCCGAGCGCGTAGCACGAATCGGTCGGGTACACGATGACACCGCCGTCGCGTACGGTATCGGCCGCCTGACGAATCAGCCGCAACTGCGGATTTTCGGGGTGGATGCTGAAAAACTGCGCCATCGAACTGGTTGTGCCGGCGAAACCGCGGGTACCCGGACAGCATGGCCGCCGGTCAAAAGGAACATATGATAGCAAATGGGTTCCGCTGCCGGAAACGCAAGCTGCGGCCGGCACACGGAAAGCGACGACGGATTCAGGCGGCGTCCGTCTGTTGATGCAGCCGGCTTTGCGCCGGCACATGCTGCACCAGGAATTCCATCTGGTCCGCCAGGATGCGGCGGTTGGTGAGGATCAGGTATTCGGCACGGTTCGGCACGTACGGTGCATACAGCAGTTCCATGCCGGCCTTGTCCGGCGTGCGGTCGCTCTTCTTTTCGTTGCATGAGCGGCAGGCCGTCACCACATTCATCCAGGTATCCCGGCCGCCGCGCGAAAACGGCGTGATATGGTCGCGCGTGAGCTTCGCCGATGGCAGCATCCGCCCGCAGTACGCGCACAGGTAGCGATCACGGTGAAACAGCTCGCGATTGTTGAGCGGCGGCACCTGGCTGAACGCCTTCATCGCCATCGCCCTGCCCTTGATCGCGATGATGCTGTTGGTCGTAATAGACGAACGCTGCCCGGAAATGCGGTTGTAGCCGCCATGGACGGTGAACGCATGCGCACCCAGCGTCCACGCCACCTGGTCGCGGGCGTAGTAGTAGCAGGCATGCTGCCACGTGATCCAGCGATGCGGGATGCCGTGCGTGTCGAGCGTGAGGATCAGCGGCATGGCACCGGTGTTTACGGCCTCAGCGGCGGCAATTGTCATTGTTATCGTCAGCGTTCTTCATGCGGTTGTTTTATTGTTTCGATCAAACAACCATTCGACCATCGATAAGCAATTTGCGTTCCTTGTGCAAATTTACCAGATTTCGGGCAGCATGATGAATTTCGATGCACGATTCCGTCCGAATGCGGCTCGGACGCGCGGTTTCCGCAACAGCATGCATTTGTCAGACGCGCAGTCACAAAGAAATAATATTGATTATGATCAAATGGATAATGGCACATATTAAGCGTCGATGTGCCGCCACGTGCGGAGCCTCATGATTTCCCGGGGATCACCCGTTTTTCGCCAGGGTTCCCATTGCCGCCGGTTACGATATAATAGAGCAGGATAAGAGCATTCCGGTCTGCAACTCGTTTCCTCCGCGGCCTCCCGGCCGCCAGTCAATTCACAAATCATCCGCCTGGACCGGTGCCGAAGAAAGCTTCGGC
>JBDZVW010000269.1:0-4259 GCA_040255885.1 Betaproteobacteria bacterium | reverse complement strand
CCACGCCAACCTCGGTGATACGGTCATGCGTCGCTGTCGCCCCGGTGGTTTCCAGATCGATGAAGGCGAGCGGACAATCGAACATCAATGATCAATGCGGAGCGGGAACGGCCGGCAGTCCGGTTAGGTTACTGTGCGGTCCGTGATCGGGCCGTAACGTCCGGCGGCACCGCGTCACCGCGGCCGATGGCCCAGCGTACGCGAGATGTCCTCGGCCGTCTGCTTGACGCGTGTCGCCCATGCCTTGTCGAAGCGGTCGGACGGTGCCGAAACCGACAAGCCCGCCACCAGCCGGCCCTCGTCGTTATAGATGCCGGCGCCGATGCAACTGACGCCCTTCTCGGCTTCCTCGTTGTCGAAAGCGAAGCCTTCGCGCGCGACCTGCTCCAGCTCGCGCACCAGACGTTCGGCGTCAGACAGCGTATTTTCGGTGTACTTCGGCAGGCCGGTACGCTTGGCGTATTCATGCGCCTGTTCAGTGCCGCCTTCGGCCAGAAACAGCTTGCCCACTGCCGTAATGTGCAGCGGCGCGTGCGTGCCGACGATGTGCACGACGCGCATCATCGAACTGGCGTCGGCGGTGCGCTCGACGTAGACCACTTCGTCGTCATGGCGAACGGAAAGATTCACTGTCTCGCCCAGATCGTGATGCAGCGCCTGCATGTGCGGCAGCGCCTCCTGGCGCACCGAAATACGCGACTTCACCAGGCTGCCGAGTTCCAGCAGCCGGATGCCGAGGCGATAGGTGCCGGGCTCGATGCGGTCGACCAGCCGATTATCCACCATCACGCCCAGGATGCGGTGCGCGGTGGACGGATGCAGGCTGGTTTCAGACGCAAGCTGCTTCAGGTTGACCGGGCTGGCGTGGCGCGACAGCGCGTCGAGCAGACTCATCATGCGCTCGATCACCTGGATCGAAGATTTGCTTTCCTTGTCGGCCACTTTGCAGGTCTGTACAGAAGAATAATAGCATCGGATTTTATAGTATGAAATGAGCGGCAACAAGCGATTTAAAAATCCCGCTCCGATACTTTATTCCGTTCAGCCGACAGTGCCGATGAACGACGTCAGCTCCGGCGTATTGGGGCGGCCGAACAATGCCTCCGGGTCACCTTCTTCCCAGACCCGGCCCTGGTGCATGAATACGAGCCAGTCGCCGACGTTTCGGGCGAACCGCATTTCATGGGTCACGAGAATCAATGTCATGCCGTCCGCGGCCAGCTGTTCCAGAACCTTGAGCACCTCGCCGACCAGCTCGGGATCGAGCGCGGAAGTGATTTCGTCGCACAGCAGCACCGCCGGCTGCATCGCCAATGCGCGTGCAATCGCGACACGCTGCTGCTGACCGCCGGAAAGTTGATCCGGATAAGCGTCATACTTGTCCGAGAGGCCGACTTTCACCAGCATTTCGCGCGCAAGGTTTTCTGCTTCTTTTAACGGAAGCTTCTTGACGATTGTCGGGGCAAGCGTGATATTGCGTCCCACGCTCAAATGCGGGAAGAGATTGAAGCTCTGGAACACCATTCCGACGTGCTGGCGGAATCGGCGCATGTCTGTTTTTTCCGCGTCCAGCGTCTCGCCGTCGACGACGATTTGGCCGCGGTCGAAGGTTTCGAGACCGTTGATGCAGCGTAACAGGGTGCTTTTGCCCGACCCGCTGCGGCCGATGATCGATACCACCTGGCCTTTCGTCACCGACAGATTGACGCCTTTCAGCACGTGGTTTTCTCCGTACCACTTTTCGATATTCTCAAGTACGACGAGTGACATTGAAGTTTTTCTCCAGTCGTTTCGCACCGATCGTCAGCGGGTAGCAAAGTGCAAAATAGATCACGGCCACCAGCGTAAATACCATAAACGGCTTCAACGTTGCGTTGTTGAGGATGGTGCCGACCTTGGTCAGCTCTGCAAATCCGATGATCGAAGCCTGGGCTGTTCCCTTGACGATTTGCACGGAAAAACCCACGGTGGGCGGGATCGCGATGCGCAGGGCTTGAGGCAGGATGATGTGCCGCATGGTTTCGAGGTATGACAGGCCCAGGCTGGTCGCGGCTTCCCACTGGCTTCGCGGAATCGCTTCGACGCAGCCGCGCCAGATTTCCGCGAGATACGCGCTCGCAAACAGCGTCAGCGCCACGCTGGCTGCGCTCCACGGCGATACCTCGATGCCGAAAAGGCCAAGCCCGAAAAATGCCAGGAAAAGTTGCATCAGCAGCGGCGTGCCCTGAAACAATTCGATATACAGCAGCACGGCCGTGCGCAACGCCCGAACTTTCGAAACGCGCATTATCGTGAGCGGCAAACCGACGATGATGCCGCCGGCAAACGCGATCAGCGACAGCACGATGGTCCAGCGTGCCGCCAGAAGAAGGTTGTGCAGAATGTCCCAGAGCGTGAATTCGGTCATCGTCTTGCAAATGCATAACGGTCGATCAATCTCAATATCTGGCGCAATCCGACTGACAGTACGAGGTAGATCAGCGTCGCAACGACGTAAACTTCAAAACTGCGGAAGTTGCGCGACGCGATGAAATTTGCCGTAAACGTCAGTTCCTGTGCCGATATCTGGGAAACGAGGGATGAGCCCAGCATGATGAATACGCATTGACTGGAAAGCGCGGGCCAGATCTTCGTGAGCGCCGGTACGATAATGACATGGCGGAAGGTCTGCAGGCGCGACAGGCCGAGGCTTTGTGCGGCTTCTATCTGGCTGCGGTGGACGGCCTCGATTCCGGCACGGATGATTTCGGTCGCGTAAGCGCCGAGGTTTATTATCATTGCCAGCACCGCGGCTTCGGTCGCGGTGATCTTGATGCCGGCGCTCGGCAGGCCGAAAAAAATGAAAAAGAGCTGAACCAGGAGCGGGGTGTTGCGGATGGCTTCAACGTAAACGCCGACTGCGGCACTCAGCCATCGGTGCGATCCGGTGCGGCAGGCGGCACCGATGGTTCCGACCGCCAACCCTCCGGCCACCGATATCGCGGTTAGCTTGATGGTGAGCCAGGTGCCGTACGCCAGTTGGCCGGCGTACGGCCAGACGGCCTGGAAATGAAGCTGGTAGTCCATGGTGCTGACGAGGCTGGCAATGGGCTGGCAATGAAGTCCGCCGCTGCGGCCCGGCTGGTACGGCGATCAGCCCGGCAGCTTGGGCAACGGCATGCCGAACCACTTGCGCGAAAGCTTGTCCAGTGCCCCGTCGCTGATTGCCTGCCCGATCAGCGCGTTCACCTTGGCCTTGAGCTTGTCCTCGCCCTTGTTCAATCCGATATAACACGGCGAATTCTTGATGCTGACTTTCTCTACCGGCGCGTGTCCCGGGTCCCTTTTGGCGACTGCCGCGATGATCACATTCCCGGTCGCGATCAGCGGTACCTGTCCGGAAAGATAAGCCGAGATCGTCGTGTTGTTATCTTCGAAGCGCTTGATTGTTGCCGTTGGTGGCGCGAGTTTTGTCAGTGCCAGATCCTCCACCGAGCCGCGGGTCGCGCCAATGGTTTTTCCTGCCAGGTCACTCATCTTGTGAATCGGCGCTTGCGGTGGCCCGAACACCGCCAGGAAAAATGGCGCATAGGCACGCGAGAAATCGATGGTCTTTTCGCGTTCGGCATTTTTACCGAGGCTCGCAATGACCAGATCGACTTTGTGCGTCAGCAAATAAGGAATGCGGTTCGCGCTGGTAACCGGTACGAGCTTGAGCTTGACCCCCAATCCCTTGGCGATCAGTTTCGCGACGTCAATGTCATAGCCTTGCGGCTGCATGTCGGTGCCGACTGAGCCGAATGGCGGAAAACCCTCCTGTATCGCGATTTTTATCTGCCCCGACTTCATGATTCCGTCCAATGCGTCCGCGTATGCGGTATTGATAGTGAACATCAGCCCGGCCAGCGTCGCGGCAAACAACAGTTTCCAGAACTTCATTGCAATCCTCCTATCGTGATCTCGTGTTCCGAAAAGTCTGCCTCGTCGCAGTTTTCTTCGATATCGCTGCGATCGAGCACCAGGAAATCGGCGATTTTTCCGACGGCGAGAAGCGGGTGGTGCCAGACGCCTCTGCGGTAATTGACGCCCTGACGTCCGTTGGTGATGAACGCCCGCAGCCGTTGCGGCTGGGGCGGGTTGTCGTCCGGTGCGACGACGATCAGAAACGGATCCTGTGTCAGCGGAAAGAAAACCTGGCTCGACAGCGGATGGCGTTCCAGCATCGCGATGCGAACCGGAAGCGGCCACGGCGCGGTGCGCACGATGCTGACGATCGGACG
>JBDZVW010000268.1:0-4264 GCA_040255885.1 Betaproteobacteria bacterium | reverse complement strand
GCAACATCGTGAAGAACTCGAAGTTCAAGTTCGGCGTCGGCGAACTGCCGTATTACCCGGACGTGAAAGGTGCGCCGCAGAATTCCATCATCGGCGGTGCCACGCTGTGGGTGATGGCGGGCCAGCCTGAAAATGTCTACAAGGGCGTGGCGAAGTTCTTCACCTACCTCTCGTCGCCCGAGGTGCAGGCCGAGTGGTCGGAGACGACCGGCTATCTGCCGGTCACCACGGCGGCCTATGACTACATCAAGAAGCAGGGCTATTACGCGAAGCATCCCGGCTCCGACGTCGCGATCAAGCAGTTGACCAACAAGCCGCCGACCGCCAACAGCAAGGGCATCCGGCTCGGCAACTTCGTGCAGATCCGCAACGTGATCAACGAAGAGCTGGAAGCGATATGGAACAACAAGAAAACCGCGAAGCAGGGGCTCGACGACATCGTGAAACGCGGCGACGAATGGCTTGCCAAGTTTGCCGCAGCCAACAAGTGACGGCACGGGAAATTCGGTACACGGTCATTATAAAAACCTGACCGCAGAGGCGCAGAGGCCGCAGAGGGTGCGCAGAGGAAAACAAAATCGGAACCTCCTTGCACCCTTTCCTTGCGCCTTCGCACCCTTGCGGTTATCGCCGCTATTGGCAGCGATCGGCGTCCATCGGTAGGGCGGCCTGAGGAATCACGCATGGCGGAAAAGCGCGCGGCGTTCCGGAATCATTGGCTGCCGTACCTGCTGGTCGGACCGCAGATTTTCGTCACCGCGGTATTTTTCCTGTGGCCGGCGGGGCAAGCGATCTACCAGTCGGTGCGCATTCAGGATGCATTCGGCCTGAACTCGCATTTTGCCGGGCTGACCAATTTCATCGCGCTGTTCCAGAGCGAAACCTATCTTCATTCGTTCACCGTATCGATCATCTACAGTGTGCTGGTGACGAGCATCGGCATCGCGCTGTCGATGCTGCTGGCGGTGATGGCGAACCGGCCGCTGCGCGGCGCGTCGATCTACAAGACTTTTCTGATCTGGCCGTACGCGGTGTCGCCCGCGATCGCCGGCGTGCTGTGGCTGTTCCTGTTCAATCCGACCGTCGGCATTCTGGGCGTCGCGCTCAATCGCATCGGCATCCACTGGGATTATCTGCTGAACGGCAACCAGGCGATCCTGCTGGTCACGATCGCGGCGGTATGGAACCAGCTCTCGTACAACTTCCTGTTCTTTCTCGCCGGGCTGCAGTCAATCCCCAATTCGCTGATCGAGGCGGCGGCGATCGACGGCGCCGGGCCGGTAAAGCGTTTCTGGACCATCGTGTTTCCGTTGCTGTCGCCGACCACGTTCTTCCTGCTGGTGATCAACATGGTGTTTTCGTTCTTCTACACGTTCGCGATCATCGACGCGACGACGCAGGGCGGACCGGCGCAGGCGACCAACATTCTGGTCTACAAAGTTTATCGCGACGGACTCGAAGGGCTCGACATCGGCGGTTCGGCGGCGCAGTCGGTGGTGCTGATGACGATCGTCATTCTGCTGACGATGATCCAGTTCCGTTTCGTCGAACGCAAGGTGCAGTACTGAGATGAACGTCCGCGGCTTCGGCAAAAACTGGCTGGCGCACCTGGTGCTGCTGATGGGTGTCGCGATCGTCGCGTTTCCGATCTACGTCACCTTCGTCGCGTCGACGCTGACCGATCCCGAGATCCTGGCGGCGCCGATGCCGCTGATTCCGGGGCCGCACCTGATCAGCAACTATGCCGACGCGCTCGGCAAGGGGCTGGTGAGCGTGGGCACCGCGCCGGTCAGCGTGATGATGTGGAACAGCCTGGTGATGGCGCTCGGCATTTCGATCGGCAAGATCCTGATCTCGATCATTTCGGCGTTTGCGTTCGTATATTTCCGTTTCCCGCTGCGCAAGCTTTTTTTCTGGCTGATTTTCATCACGCTGATGCTGCCGGTCGAGGTGCGCATCTTTCCGACCTACAAGGTGGTGTCCGATCTCGGCATGATCAACACCTACCAGGGGCTGATCCTGCCGCTGATCGCGTCGGCAACCGCGACCTTCCTGTTCCGCCAGTTCTTCCTGACCATTCCGGATCAGCTGGCCGAGGCGGCACGCATCGACGGCGCCGGGCCGGTCAGGTTCTTCATCGACATCCTGCTGCCGCTGTCGAAGACCAACATCGCCGCGCTGTTCGTGATCATGTTCATCTACGGCTGGAATCAATACTTGTGGCCGCTGCTGATCACCAACAGCATCGACATGTACACGGTGGTGGTGGGCGTGAAGCGCATGATGGGCGGCAGCAGCGACGTGGTGGTGGAGTGGCACCTGGTGATGGCCGCGGCGATGCTGGCGATGGTGCCGCCGGGACTGGTCGTGGTCCTGATGCAGAAATGGTTCGTCAAGGGCCTGATCGAAAGCGAGAAGTAATGGCAAAACTTGAAATCGTCGGCGTCCACAAGCTGTTCGGACCGCATCGTGCGCTCGATGACGTCAACGTCGCGATCGAGGACGGCGAATTCGCGGTGGTGGTCGGGCCGTCGGGCTGCGGCAAGACCACGCTGCTGCGCATCATCGCCGGGCTCGAAACCGCAACCGGCGGACGGATCCAGATCGGCGGCCGCGACGTTACATCGCTTGAGCCGAAGGACCGCGACATCGCGATGGTGTTTCAGAACTATGCGCTGTATCCGCACATGAGCGTCTATCGCAACATGGCATACGGACTGAAGATGCGCCGCATGTCGAAAGCGGAAATCGAGCGCCGCGTGCGTGCGTCGGCCGAAATTCTCGGACTGCAGGACTTACTCGAGCGCAAGCCGGGACAGCTCTCGGGCGGCCAGCGTCAGCGCGTCGCGATGGGGCGCGCGATCGTGCGCGAGCCCAAGGTGTTCCTGTTCGACGAGCCGCTGTCGAACCTCGATGCGCAGTTGCGGGTGCAGATGCGCTTCGAGATCCAGAAGCTGCATACCCGCGTGCGGACCACCAGCGTCTATGTCACGCATGACCAGGTCGAGGCGATGACGCTGGCCGACCGGGTGGTGGTGATGAACGGCGGGCACGTGGAGCAGATCGGCGCACCAATGGAGGTCTACGCGCGGCCGGAGAGTCTGTTCGTTGCCGGTTTCATCGGCTCGCCGGCGATGAACCTGGTGCATGGAACGATCAATTCCGGCGGCACCACGCTCACACTCGGCGATGGCACCACGTTGACGCTGCCCGGCCCGGCGCTGGCCGGCTGGCAGGGGCGCGACATCGTCGTCGGTATGCGGCCAGAACATCTTGCGTGGCACGATGACGCAATCGCCAATATCCGGCTCAACGCCGACATCGTCGAGCCGCTGGGGGCGGACACACTGGTGCATGGAACGCTGGGCGGTGCGCCGTTCGTGGTGCGGCTGCCGGGCGGGCAACGGGTCGAGATGAACGAAACCGTCCCGCTCGGTATCGATCATCAGCAGTTGCATTTCTTCGATGCGCAAGGGGGCAAACGCATCGATCCGGCTGCCGCCGCGAAGTAAATGCCGCGCCGGGCAGACCGCGGCATCGATGCCGGCTGGTAAAACCCCGTTTCGTAATAGCCAATCAACCGTTTTTCCGGTACCCCGCACCGTCCCGCGAGCGGGCGCAGGCGCGGTTCCGAAGCCGATGCAAAATTTGTCTGCTCTGGTATGATGCCGGCCGTTGAAGTGGTGCTTTCCGGCCCCATTTAAGGCGTGAGCCATCCGTCTCTGGAGACTTCCGCATGAAGCGCATTTTCCTGTTTGTCGTGACCAACCTCGCGGTCCTGCTGGTGCTGAGCATCGTGCTGCATCTGCTCGGCGTCAATCAGATGCTGATGCAGTCGGGATCGGGCCTGAATATCGGTGCGCTGCTGGTGATCGCGGCGGTGATCGGCTTCGGCGGCTCGCTGATTTCGCTGGCAATGTCGAAATGGTCGGCAAAAATGATGACCGGCGCGCACGTGATCGGGACGCCGTCCAGCGCCGCCGAGCAATGGCTGGTGGCGACGGTGCAGCGCCACGCGCGCAACGCCGGCATCGGCATGCCCGACGTTGCGATCTATGAGGCGCCCGAGCCCAACGCGTTCGCGACCGGCATGAGCCGCAACCACGCACTGGTGGCGGTGAGCAGCGGCCTGCTCGATTCGATGTCGAAGGACGAAGTGGAAGCGGTGCTGGGCCATGAGATCACGCACGTGTCGAACGGCGACATGGTGACGCTGGCGCTGATCCAGGGCGTGGTCAACACCTTCGTCATCTTCCTGTCGCGG
>JBDZVW010000014.1:0-17561 GCA_040255885.1 Betaproteobacteria bacterium | reverse complement strand
GCCGCTCCTCGAGGCCGTACGCAACATTCCTCGCCACGCTCAGATGCGGCCACAGTGCGTAGTTCTGAAACACCATGCCGACGTCGCGTTGCCATGGCATGCGACCCGAGATGTCCTCGCCGTCGATCAGAATCCGCCCGCGCGGCGTCGGACCGAAACCGGCAATCGCCCGCAGCAGCGTCGATTTGCCGGAGCCGGACGGCCCCAGGAATGCAAAAAACTCTCCGGGCCCGATCGAAAGATCGATGCCCTTGAGCACTTCCGTCGCACCGAAGGACAGCGACAGCTTTTCAATATCGATGCGGACCGGGGAGGTTTGCAGTCTGGCTGCCGCCGATTCCTTCCGACGTCCGTCCGTTGACTCATTTTCGGCCGGGACCGGAGATAGGGTGTCTTTCATGTGAGAGGCTTCCAAAGCATGGGTTCATGCCATCCTGCGCCGCGCACCGGCGACCAGCTGGTGCGACAGGAAGGTCGCCAGGCCGACGATGATCACGGCGATGATGCCCAGCGCAGCGCCTGCGCCGCGGCCGGATACGACCTGCATGTAGAGGTAAATACCGTACGAGATCGGCCCGTCTTCCTGCTTCGAGACCAGCATCAGCGTCGCCGACAGCTCAACCGCGGCCGTCGCAAAGCTGGTCACGAACGCCGCCACCAGCCCGCCGGACATCAGCGGGGCAACGATCCGCCATATCGTCCTGAGCGACGTCGCGCCGATGTTCTGCGAGGCCTCCTCCAGCGAGACCGGGACTTGCTGCAGGCCGGCCACGCACGAGCGCAACGCGTACGGCAGCCGGCGCACCGCCAGCGCGATGACGATGACGCCCCACCACGAGGCCATCGTCTGGTCGGAAAACGGCATGTTCACGTTGTTGAATGCCCTCAGGTAGCCGATGCCGATGACGATGCCGGGGATACCGAGCGCGGCGGTCGCCAGATAATCGAGCCACTTGCGTCCGATGATGTCGCTGCGCTGCCCGATATAGGCGATCGCCGTTCCAATCAGCACGTCGATCAGCGCGGCCAAGCCGGCGTAAAGGATGGTATTGACGATGAAGCCGGACGCGGTGGTAAACGCCTGGTGGTAATGAGCCAGCGTATAGCCATTCGGAAGAACCCCGAACGACCAGACGGTTCCAATAGACAACAGCAGCAGGGCGACGTGCGGCGCCAGTACGATGACGAGAATGAGCAGCACCACGACGTAGCAGGCCGCCGACTCCACCGGGCGCAGGTCGCGCTTGCTGAGGCCGCCACCGCCTTTCTGTACGGTGGCGTAGTCCTTGCCGCGCATCCCCAGAAACGACACCCACATCGCGAACACCGAAAATGCCACCAGCATGCACGAGATGACATAGCCCATCGGATCGGAGATGCCGATCGAGGTGATCCGAAGATAGGCCTGGGGCGGCAGCATCTTGTTGACGCTCAGCAGCAGAGGCGTGCCGAGATCGTCGAACACCTTGACGAACACCAGCGACGCACCCGCGATGAACCCGGGCATCGACAGCGGAAACACGATCCGGCGGAACAGCCGGAAGCCGCTCGAACCCAGGGTCTGCGCCGCCTCCTCCATTGACCGGTCGATATTGTTCAGGCTGGCCGACAGGTTGATCAGAATGAACGGGAAATAATGGATGCTGTCGACCAGGATGACGCCGTTCAAGCCTTCCATGAACGGGATCGTGAAGCCGAAGTGACTGCGCAGCAGCAGGTTGACGCTGCCATTGGTCCCCAGCAGCAGCCGCAGCGCCACCGCGCCGATGAATGGCGGCATCAGCAGCGGAATGAAGGACAGCGTCTGGATGATGACCGATCCCGAGAAATTGAATCGGCTGGTGAAGTAGGCGAGCGGCAACGCGAATGCCGAGGCGAGACACACCGAGACGCAGGCAACGTAAAGGGAATTGAAGAAGGATTCCCGAAACAGGCTGTTGGAGAAAAAGTCGCGGAAATTGACCAGCGTCAGGCTGCCCGTGTGCGTGTCCTGGAAGGCGACGTAGATCACCTTCAGCACCGGAAAAGCCAGGAAGACGATCAGAAACAGCGCGATGACGATGTAGACCGCGTAAGGTCTCAGAGACGGCAGTTTCAAGCCGTACGATGCAACCCGCGAGCTATTCATCCGGACCCGCACCGCTGATGAGCCCTCGCGCGCACCGCCCGATGCTGTTAATGCATTTCCGGATCATGACGTTGGGATCCAGTACGTCCGGTAATAAGTGGGTGCCGCCGCCTGATGAAGTGCACCTTGTTGCAACGAGGAAAAACGCCCTGCCCGACCGACTCGGGATTCGGCCCGCACCCAATCAGGGTACGAGCCGAACCTTGAGAAAAATCACAGCATCGCTTTGGCTTTTTTGGCCAGATCTTCCGCCTTGCGGTAGTTTTCGACGACCTTGTTGTCCCAGCCCTTTTCGACTTCGGCCTGGCGTCCCGTGACTTTTACCTTGGCCGTCTTGCGTTTGACCTTGAAGATTCCATTGAAGCTCGGATCGGCCGCCTGCTTGGCCGACACTGGCACGCCAAAGGCGAGCGCCCTGGCCTCGTCGATCAACTTCTCGGCCTGAGCATTGTGCTTTCCCTTCAGCGCCGCTTCCGCGTCGTCGATTGCCTTCACTGCGGCCTGCAGTTCGGAAAAGCGATAGGTGATCATGACGTCGTACAAGGAGTTGACGACGTTGTATCGCGATTGCGAGAGCGCCGTGTCGAAATGGGCGCTGGCCTTGATCTGGCCCTCGAACGGGTTCGGAATCCCTTCGGGGGCATGCTTGTAGACGTCCTTGTTGATCGGAAGCCGCATCACCTTGGGGTTGAACAGCAGCGCCTGGCCCTCCGGCGAAAGCACGAAATTGATGAACGTGTGCGCGGCTTTCGGATGCGGTGCATTGGTCACGACACCGATGGTGGCGGGCTCCAGCGGGGTTTCGCTCAGATAGCTGAATTTGATCGGAAAGCCCGCGGCCTTGGAGGTGAAACCGAAATAGTCGATGACCAGCCCGATGCCGAATTCGCCGCTATCGACGCCTTCCGGAACACCGAAACTGCGTTCGCTGATCAGCTTGGCGTTACCGCCTATCTTCTTGATCGTTGCCCAGCCCTTGTCCCAGCCCTGGCTTTGCAGGACCGTTTCGATTTCCATGTGCGTGGTGCCGGAGCGGGAAGGCGCCGAGATGCCCAAATGCTTGAAGTAGATCGGCTTCGTCAGGTCATCCCACGTCTGCGGCGCCGGCAGCTTGTAGGACTCCAGATAACGCGTATTCCACATGAAACCGTACCCGGACAGCGCGAAGCCAAAAAAATACCCGTCCGGATCGTCAATCTGGTGACCGCTGATCTCGGATGCCGTACCTTTCGTGTCCGGGGCAAACTTCTCAAGCAGCTTGTTCGCCTTCAGAACCTCGAACGCATCGGGCGAAGAAACCCAGAACAGGTCCGTCTTGTTGTTGCCGGCCGTCTCCTGCAGATACTTCAGTCCGGCCGACGTGCCCTTGTTGATGATGTTTACAGTGATGTCCGGATGCGCTTTCTGGAAGGCCTGCTTGAATACGTTGGTCTGATCGGCCGCAAACGATGTGACGATCGTCAGTTCCTGACCGGCCGCGTTGGCGCCTGCCGCCGCAAACAGCATGCCGCTGATGGCGGCAGCCACGAACGCATGCTTCCAGCATCGATGATTCGTTTTCATTGTGATCCCTCCTTTTACCTTCCTGTATTTCACTACAAGCCGCGACGATTATAAGCATATTATCATATTGCCTATGACAGTGGCGTCAAAGTGAACCCGCTTTTAACGAATATGCCGCACCGTTTTTTTCGGAAATTGTTTGATGTGAGCCACCCTGCCCCAGCGAACTCCGCGTGCCGTCCATGGCAGGACGCCTCGGGCCGAAGCCGGCAGAACGTCGCTGATCAGCCTCAGCAATCAACTCGACCCGGATGCGGGACGCGTCAGCGGTGATCACCGCTTTCCGACGGCAGCATGCACTCCAGTTCCCGCAGTCGTTGTTCCAGCACCGCGATGCGATCGAGATAGGTAAGCGCCAGCGCCATGCCCGGCAGATTGAGCTCGAAGTCATTGCGCAGCCGCGACGCGGTGCGCGCCATCCGCAGGCAGCGTGCGCTGAATTGCACTTCGCCGCCGCTTCCGCTGTAACGCTCGAAAACACCGAAGTCGACCAGTTCCGTCAGCTCGACCTCCGTGAGCCCCGACAATTCGCGCAATTCGACAAAGCTTATCCGCGCTTCCTCGTCCAGCAACAATTGGTCATCGAAGTCGCTCATCATTCCGTCCTCTCGTCAGTCATGCGATCAGCCCTCTGCTCCGTCTTTTGCGACCGTACCCCTGCACAGCGGAAGGATAACCATGTTTTTATCCCCTCCTGTTTTTAAGGAGAGCCCCTCGAAGCATTGGCCGAGACCCCGAAGAAGATCTGTCGTGATCGGCTTTTCGTACGCCGCCCACCACCCCGTCCGCCGTCGCGGACACCCCTCCTCGATAAGGAGGGGAACTCGCGTGTTGTTCAGCACGCCGCACCTTTTTCCCCTCCTGTTTTTAAGGAGGGGAGGGAGCGAAGCGGAAGGGGTGGTCCGCGGTGACACGAACACCCCTACGACCAGCGCTTGCGCGGATTGAACTCGGAAACATCGCGCAAACGCTCGTACAGCCCGCGTTCCGCATCCGACAGCGCCTGCGGCACCGCGATCTGCAACAGCGCATAAAGATCACCGGCGCCCGCGTTACCAGGTTTCGGCAGCCCGCGCCCGGCGATACGTAATTTCTGCCCGCTTCGGGCACCTGCCGGAATCTTCACACGCACCCGGCCATCGAGCGTCGGCACTTCGGCCGACGTGCCCAATGCCGCTTCCCATGGCGCAATCGGAACGTCGATGTAAAGATCGTGGCCGTGCGGCTTGAACAGCGGATGCGGCTTCAGACGAATCGACAGATACAGGGCGCCCGCCGGACCGCCGTTCATGCCCGGTCCGCCCTTTCCCGGCACACGCATGCGCTGACCGTCGGTCACGCCTTTCGGAATGCGCACGCGTATCGTCTTCGCCTGCCGCGTCAACCGCCCCTGCGCGTCGACCTCCGGCACCTGCAGGTGCAGCTCCGCCTCGGTGCCGCGATTTGCGTCGTCGAGCGTCAGATCGATCGCCGCCTCGTAGTCCTCGCCACGCATCTTGAACTGCGCGCCGCGTGTTGCGCCCGCCGCGTGGCGGCCGCCGAACATCTGCGCCAGAAAATCGGCAAGATCGGCTTCCGAAAATCCGGCGTCGCCGAATTGCTGTCCCGACGCGTACTGCTGTTCCCAGTCCGGCGGCGGCCTGAAATCCTGCCCCGGACGGTAACTGCTGCCGAGATTGTCATACGCCGCGCGCTTTTCGGGATCCTTCAGCACCTCGTACGCTTCGCCGACTTCCTTGAAGCGTTCCTCGGCATCCTTTTCCTTCGAGACATCCGGATGGTATTTGCGCGCCAGCCGCCGGTATGCCTTCTTGATGTCGTCGGCCGATGCGTTGCGCTCGACGCCGAGAATCTTGTAGTAGTCCTGGTATTTCATGTCTGACAGCAGTCGTTGTTCATTGCATTATAAGTAACTTCCGCGACGGCACGGCGGTGAGGTCGCCCTACCCGGTCACAGCTTGCGAAAAACAGCAATCCGGTTCGAGTTGGTTCCGGCGCGGTTGTTCGAAACACCCCAGATGTTCGCAGTTTTCGTGAACTGCTGAGTGTTGATCAATACCGCCTCGCACTGAAATCCGGCGCGTATGCCAAGCGGCACGACGTGGTCTTCAAGCCTGATTTTGCCATTACGTACCTCACCCACTTCAAACGCGACCACGCCGCCGTTGCGCGTCACCCGGAACAGCTCGGCGAATACCCGCCCCATCTTGTCACACCACGCCTCAACCGTCCGTGCCATCGTAAGCCGCCGCGCGATGTCGTCCAGCGGCAGATCATTGAACCAGCAGCGCAGCCAGTTGTCGTCCGCATACTGGACGATATCGAGAAATGGCGGCGACGTCACGATAAGATCGACGTGCCCATCCGGAATCGCGCTGGTGCTGCCAGCATCGCCCGTCAGGAACACCGCGCTCGCCGCCGCGGCTTTCAGTTTTACGACATCGTCACGGCCCACGCCGCGTAACAGCCGCCGCGTTTTCTTCAGAATGATCGCTTTCGTGTCACGGTATTGCGGCTTCTGCCCGCGCCGCTGATTGATCCTGACCTGGCTGGCAGCGCTGACTGCCTGATTCGGAGGAAACGTATAGACAGAAAAAAATCCCGGCGAATGCCCGGTCAGCCGATTGGTCGCGATCATCCTGATCCAGGCGTCGATCGCATCCTCGGTCCCCGCGCGACGGCGTTCGCCGAGATAGCGCCGCAGCCACGCGATTTCAGATGCGGTGCGTGTCTCATAGAACATCGACAGATCGCGATCCGGGCTCAGGTTCGGATCGTAATCGAACGTTTGCAGCCGGGCTGCCACCGCATCCGGATCCGGAACATCGAGACGCGGGCGCGCCAGAATCATCGACAGCGGGTTGGCGTCGTTCGCAACGATACGCCGTCCCGACAATGCCGCTTCGATAATCGTCGTCCCGCGACCACTGAACGGATCGTAAACAACGCCGCCTTCGGTGGTAAAGCGCCTGATGAAATACGCCGGCAACTGCGGCTTGAAACAAGCGCGATACGATACTTCATGCAGGCTCGACGCACG
The DNA here is from genome assembly GCA_040255885.1 of Betaproteobacteria bacterium. Classification (GTDB taxonomy): domain Bacteria; phylum Pseudomonadota; class Gammaproteobacteria; order Burkholderiales; family JBDZVW01; genus JBDZVW01. The sequence goes on along the minus strand of JBDZVW010000014.1, from coordinate 10,830 downwards.
CCGTTGCCCTGCGGTCCAGAATTCGCCGACGACACGGCGGACAGAGTGGCCGCCGATATCGGCATGATCGGACACCATCGTCCGCGCGCCGGCCGCACCCGCAGCGATTTCCGAATCCTGCACCAGGTCTGAATCGAATTCCATGGTCGTCGTGTTCATGTTCCGAGCCTTTGCCACGCGACGAACGAACCACCTCTCGAAAAACACAGTAACGCATGTTATCGAGATTCACCCGAAAATGCTCGCAACCCGTTCCGATCAACGTCCCGGCCCGAACCGGGATGGTTGCCAAAATTGCTATAATCGGCGTGACGCCCCGGTAGCTCAGGGGATAGAGCAACCCCCTCCTAAGGGGTAGGTCGGACGTTCGATTCGTCTCCGGGGCGCCAAATACCGTCGTGATCCGCCGTACCCCATCTGGACTACGTCAGTGTGGTGAGTCCGGCGCGCAAAAATCATCCGCGGATGAATGCCAGCAGGTCGGCGTTGATTGTGTCGGCGTTGGCCGTATGCATGCCATGCGAGTAGCCAGGATAAATCTTGAGCGTGCTGTTCTTGAGTAGCTTGTCCTGCAGGATGGCTGCATTCTTGTAGGGAACGACTTGATCGTCGTCGCCTTGCATGACGAAGGTCGGCACCGTGATCGCCTTCAAGTCCTCGGTCTGGTCGGCGGAACGGCGCTGACCGGGACCGCCTTGGCGACATGGCCCCGGGGTTCGCCGTACTGGGCGACGTATCGCGCAACTTCGCCTCCGCCGGTGGAGTGACCGACGTGGACGGCGTTCTTCAGGTCGAGATGTTCGGCCACGGCCGAGACGTCGGCGGCGTAGTGATCCATGTCGTCACCGTCGCTGATCTGGCTCGAGCGGCCATGCCCGCGGCGATCGTGCGCGACGACGCGGAAGCCTTGGGCCAGGAAAAACAGCATCTGCGCATCCCAGTCGTCGGCGCTGAGTGGCCAGCCGTGGTGGAAGACAATGGGCTGAGCCTTTTTCGGACCCCAATCCTTGAAGAAAATATTGGTCCCGTCTTTGGTTGTCACGAATGCCATGGTCTCGTCTCCTTGTTCCGGTTAGCGCACGCTGGCGCCGGCATGCAAACCCCAACCCATGTCCTTGGGAACGGAATCGATGACGACCTGTGAGAATGCCTCGTTCGGATTCGCTGACCTTGTTCTTGATTGGCGTGCGTCGGCATTACTTTATCATAGGGAAATCCACGCCGGCCGTTCGCCGCGCTGACTACATCCGGGAAAACGCGGATTCAAGACCGGCTCGCCCCCTGATTGACTATTCATGACATGAATGGATATCATTCACTACATGAAAACCTTCCCTCGTTTAGTCGGCCGCGCGCTGGAAGAGCGATTGCGCGTAATGCCGGCCGTGGTGATCACCGGTGCTCGGCAGACCGGCAAAAGCACGTTGGCCGAGCACCTTGTGCAGGGCGAGAGACGTTACCGTTCACTCGACGACTTCGATGTGCTCGACGCCGCACGCCACGACCCGGATATTCTGGTAGGAGGATCCGAGCCGGTAACGCTCGATGAGGTACAGCGCGAGCCCGGGCTGCTCACTGCGGTGAAGCGTGCCATCGATCGCGATCGAAAAAGCGGGCGCTTTCTGTTGACCGGGTCGGCGAACTTGTTGCTGATGCGGCAAGTTTCGGAATCGCTGGCCGGCCGCGCGACCTATCTTACGCTATGGCCCATGACGCGACGCGAGCAACGCGGGCTCGGGCAGTGTGGCCGATGGGAAGAATTGCTCGCCACGCCGGATACCGAGTGGCGCGACCTGCTGGCCGTCGGAAAGAACGGCGCGGAAGATTGGCGCGCGCTCGCGCGCCGCGGCGGGTTCCCCACCCCGGCCATCGAACTGGCGAAACCGGCCGAGCGCGCCATCTGGTTCGATGGTTACGTGCGCACCTATCTCGAACGGGATCTGCAGAATCTTGCAACGATTGGCACGTTGCCGGATTTCCGTCGCCTGATGCACGCAACCAGTCTGCGCCTGGGTCAGCTCGTCAATCAGACCGAGTTGGGACGTGATGTGGCGCTTCCGCAGCCGACGGTGCATCGCTGGCTCAACCTGCTGGAAATATCGTATCTGCTCGTACGTCTGCCCGCTTATGCTGTCAACCGCACCAAACGGCTGATCAAAACACCCAAGATTTATTGGAGCGACACCGGTGTCGCGCTGCACCTGGCAGGGGCGGAACCTGGCGGCGAGCATCTCGAAAATCTGGTGCTGCACGATCTGCTCGCATGGCGCGACGCACGGATCGAGCGCGCCGAACTGGGTTACTGGCGGACCACCATCGGCGAGGAAGTGGATTTCGTGATCGAGACGGGCGGCAAGTTGTTGCCAATAGAAGTAAAGGCAACGACACGGCCACGGCTGGCGGATTGCGCGCATCTGCGTACGTTTCGTGCGGAGTACGGCAAGAAGGCGCGATCAGGACTGTTGTTACATGCTGGCAGTGTGCTCGAGTGGCTGGCGCCCGATGTGCTCGCCGCACCATGGTGGAGTGTCCTGTGAAACGCAAACGCATCGATGTGAGCGTTGCCGGACGTGACTGCAGTTTGACGAGCCACCTGTCGGGCTGAAATAATCGTTTGGCAACGCCCGGCTTCGTCTCATCAGCATCGCCGCCGACGCACCGCGACCAACACACGGATAATCATAATGACGACCAAATTCGAAGGTATTTTCCCCATTCTCGCAACACCGTTTCACGACGACGAAAGCCCCGATCTCGAGTCGTTCGCCCGCATGATCAATTTCATGGCCGACATTGGGGTGGACGGCATCACCGTGCTCGGTGTGCTGGGTGAGTCGAACCGCATGCTGGATCGCGAGCGCGAAGCGCTGATCAAGGCCGCCGTAAGTGCCGCCGCAGGACGCATGCCGGTAATCGTCGGCGTCAGTCATCCCGGAACCGATGCCACGGTGCAGCTGTCGCAGATGGCGCAATCGCTCGGCGCCGCGGCAGTGATGATCGCACCGTCGCAGGAAGCCGTGCCGTCGGACGAGCGCGTCTTCGAATATTTCCGGCGTGTGGCGCAGGCGGTTTCGATTCCGATCGTCGCACAGGATCATCCGGCGTCCACCCACGTCCACATGCCGCTGCCCCTGCTGCTGCGGCTGGTGGATGAGATTCCGCAGATTGCATGCATCAAGGAAGAAGCGCCGCCAACTCCCGCCCGGATTGCCGCGCTCATCGGCGGCATGAAAAAGCGACGGGTGCCGATACTGACCGGACTCGGCGCGCTCTACGGCCTGTTCGACCTCGAACGCGGATCGAGCGGTTTCAATACCGGTTTCGCATTTCCGGAAGCACTGATCGCGATGGTGAAAGCGATCAAGGGTGGCCGCGCCGACGCTGCACGCCGGATTTATAGCCGCTTCCTGCCGCTGATCGTGTTCGAACAGCAGCCCGGCGTCGCGATCCGCAAGGAAGTGCTGCGACTGCGCGGACTGATCGCATCCAATCGACTGCGCCATCCGGGCGCGAACATTACACCCGAAACCGCACAGCAATTGAAAAACGTAATCGACGCGGTGCTGCCGGATGCGGATATCACGCGGCCGATCGAGGTGGATCCTTCGTGATGGCCTGACGGCGACAAACCGGTGTCCACCGCGGCACGTGATGCACGATTCCGCCTGCTCGACACGATGGAAGAATCGGACCTTCTCAGGTGTTACCGTATCTGATACCTAAAGCGACGCAACTGTCACATCGGGCGCACCCCGCGCCCGCTTTAGCGAAAGGAGCAGAAATGGAAACCGGTCTCGCTTCTGCCACACCGCAGGAAAATTCGATTTCGCGTCAGGTTGTTGCCGGGTTCGTGGCCGGGTTCGTCGCCGTTCTACTGTTCCATCAGGGGATGGCAACGATACTCAACGCGGCGCACTTCGGAACCATCAGGGAATTCCCGACAGCTTTGACCCACCCGTTCGGTGTGCCGAAAATCTGGTCGCTGGCGTTCTGGGGCGGAGTCTGGGGCATCATATTTGCACTGATCTTTTCTCGGGTCCCCCGAGGCGCCGGTCACTGGATCGGTGCGCTGATTTTCGGAGCGATCGCACCGTCGCTGGTGGCATGGCTGGTGGTGGCGCCGCTGCACGGCCAGCCGGCGGGCCACGGCTGGCATGCCGTAGGCGTGATTACCGGGCTGCTGGTGAATGGCGCGTGGGGTATTGGAACCGCGTGGATACTGAGCCGCATGATGCGGCCCTTGGCGTTGCGTTGACGGTCCGTCAGCTTCGAGTTGGCCCGAAGGGCTTGCGCGGCGCCCTTGTTGTTGAGCCACACTCGAGCGGACCGTTTCTTCGGGGTTGAACGCCCAGTACGGCGGGTCTCCCGGGCGCCGGCCAGTCTGCCCTCGTTGTTCGGATTGCCCCCGCTATCCCCTATCGCCCGCATGCCTCGCGAGGTGCCAGGCAACGAGCTTTGTTCTGATGAACGTGGCGGCCGTCGCGATGACGACACAGACCATCAGCGCAACGAACACCGCGCCCACGTCGACCAGCGCTTCCAGCGCGAGAAGCTGAATATCGGACAGAGCGTTCAGGTTCATTTCGGTGGGGACCCGCCCCTCGATCACACTGGATTCGTCCCGGGATAGCCGACATCGCCCGGGTTTTCGGCGGGGTTGACGAGGCAGGCAGTGCAGGGTATCAGGTCATGCGCGATGCGTTCCTTGACATACAGGTCGTAGAATGCCCGCGCCTGAACTGCAAATTGAAACGGGCCGATGCAATGATCCTTCGGATGCCCGAAACGTGCGCCACGCCGTCGTATGACTATGTAGTGGCCGGGCGCCAGCATTTTTCTGTCGACGACCCGGTAATTGCGTTCGACGTCCGGTGAAGCCGGCATCGCGCTGGCTTCGCTGACAGTAACGGAAGTGGTTGATAGCGTCATGAGCGTCTCCTGATCACCATTTGCCGCCGTGGTCATGTTCGTGATGTTTGCCATGCCGCCAATCGTGACGTGGACTTTGCAGGCGATCCAGCATGAACTGCCGCACCTGCCGCTGCTGGCCGGCGTCCAGGCTGGCATAGAACGCGATCCACTGGTCGCGGATTTCATGGCGCACCCGCTGCTGCGATCGCTCCTGATCCATCTGGTTCGCCAACGCCTTGAGGTCCACCTGCGGGTCGCGCAGTTTCCGGATCAGGGTCTGCCGCATCTGCTTGTCGATGTCGCGCTGCTTCATCATGCCCTGCTTCATTGTGGCGCGGGCTTTCCGTCACAGTGCTTACTGATTCGCGTCAAGCTTGAGATCGTTGTGCAGCCGGCCGAAAACGCCGCGGTGATGCCGGCGATGGTGATGCGCCGGCATCGCCGGCGTGGAAGCCGACGCGGACGGCGCGGCGGAACCGGAAGCAGAGGAGGAAGCCGCCGTCCCCGGCTCCACCGCGCCAGCGACCGGCATCGCGAATGCCGCCGCAGACACAAGCGTCGATGCCGCCGGACAGACCGTCGTAACCCATTTGCGGATCCTGTTCATCTGCGTTCTGCTGTGGTCGATTCGGACGCGGACATTGTGCGCGCGGCTCAATTTCGTAATTGTTTCGACGGCGGATAGTTTGTTACAGATTGTTTCGCGGTCAACTGTCTTGATGGGGGCGGGGTTAGAATGCCGGCTGGGCTTTTCGGGAGAAAAATCTGGTGCCGCGTTCGCGGCGTCGGCCGCGTTGATTACTGAACCCGTAGCACAGAAGAAAGATCCTTGTTATTGACTACGACGCAGGGACGAACCGGCTGATGGCAGCCCGTCTCGATCAGCACGGCTGCGAGGCTCTCTGTCGAACCGGTTCGACTGTTCCAGCAAATGGCCTCGCTTCGGCATGACCGTAGAGTCGCATGATCAACCATGCGCCTCATCATCGGAAAGCCGGCGCAGGTGACACGCCTGTACCTATGATGCCCTCACTCTCATGAAAAACTTCGTTTGGCGCGCTGTACCCTGGTGCCTGGCACTGCTATTGGTAGCATGCGGCAAAAGCGGGAACCAGACGCCGGCGGTGGCGCCGCCGCAGGTCGGTGTGGTAACCGTACACACGGAGAACGTGCCGCTTGTCAAGAATCTGGTGGGCCGCCTGTCCGCATTCCGCAGTGCCGACGTCAATGCCCGGGTTGCGGGCGTACTGCTCAAGCGCGCCTATGTCGAAGGCAGCGAAGTGAAAAAAGGCCAGCTGCTGTTCGAGATCGACCCGGCCCCGCTGAAAGCGGCGCTGGCCAGCGCCGAGGCACAACTGGCAAAAGACCAGGCCATCCTTGGCCAGGCGCGGGTGGACCTTGCGCGTTATCAGCGGCTGTACCAGCAAAAATCGATCGCCGAACAGGTCTATACCGACCAGAAATTCCTGGTACAGCAAGACGAAGCGACGGTGAAAGTGGATCAGGCCAGCGTGCAAACTGCGCGCATCAATCTGGGCTACGCCTATGTCACCTCGCCCATCGATGGCCGTGCCGGACAACAGCAGGTCACCGAGGGCGCCCTGGTGGGCCAGGGCTCCGCAACCCTGCTCACGACGGTGAGCCAACTGGACCCGCTGTACGTCAACTTTACCATCGGCGTGAACGATCTCAACGAATTGCAGACCGCCGCGGAACGTGGGGACATCCGGCTTACCGAGCCCAACAAGACCACGGTCGAAGTCACGCTGCCCGACGGCACCCCGTACGCCGAGCCCGGCACGGTGGATTTTTCCGCACCGACGGTCGATCCCTCCACGGGGTCGGTCACTTTGCGCGCGCTGCTGCCAAACCCGAAGTTCAGACTGCTGCCGGGTACCTACGTCACTCTGCGAATGGCGCTGGGTGAACGCCACAACGCGTTCCTGATTCCGCAACCTGCCGTGCAGCGCGACATCACGGGCACTTACGTGCTGGTGGTTGGCAAAGACGGCAAGGTTACGCACCGCAACGTGACCACGGACGGCATGCACGGGGTCGACTGGGTCGTCACGTCCGGTCTGGACGCGGGCGATCAGGTGATCGTTTCAGGGTTGCAGCGGGTACAGATCGGCGCGCAAGCCGGACCGGAGCCCTGGCAGCCGCCGGCATCGACCGCAAAAGCAACGGGCACTGCCGCCACATCCGCCAAGGCCGCCGACGGCAAATAACGGAATTCCCCCATGTCGAATTTCTTTATCGACCGTCCCGTTTTTGCATGGGTAATCGCGATCCTGATCACGCTGGGCGGCGTGCTCGCGATCCAGAATCTCGGCGTGCAGTCGTACCCGAATATCGCGCCGCCGCAAGTTTCGGTTGTCGCGCGCTATCCCGGCGCCAGCTCCAGCACCGCCGAAGGCTCGGTGACGGAAGTGATCGAGCAGCAACTCACCGGCATCGACAACCTGCTGTACTTCAATTCGTCCACGAGCTCCAACGGCCGCGTGCAGATTACCCTGACGTTCAAGCCCGGCACCAACCCCGACATCGCCGCGGTGCAGACGCAGAACCAGGTCTCGCGGGCCGAGCCGCTGTTGCCGCCGGAAGTGCTGGCACAGGGCATTGTTGTCGCCAAGGCCAACCCCGACACGCTGATGGCTGTCGGGCTGCGCTCGGACAACCCCGCCATCGGCCGCGATCGTCTGAACGACATCGTCGCGTCGCAGGTGCTGAACCCGATTTCACGCATCAACGGCGTCGGGACTACGCGGCAGTTCGGTGCCGAATACGCAATGCGGATCTGGCTGAACCCCGAAAAGATGCACGGTTACGGCCTGTCGGCGACCGACGTGATCAACGCGTTGCAAACACAGAACATACAAGTAGCCGCCGGCACGCTGGGCGCGGACCCGGCCGTCAAGGGCTGGGGCTTCACCGCCAACGTGGCCGGCGAAGGCCTGTTTTCGACGCCCGCGCAATTCCTCGACATCATCCTGCGTGCCAATCCCGACGGCACCGTGGTGAAACTCGGAGATATCGCAACCGCAGACTTCGGGCCGCAAAACTACGGTTTCGACACCGTCTACGACGGCAAGCCGATCGGGGCATTCGCGATCCAGACTTTGCCTGGTGCCAACGGCCTCGCCGTCGCGAAGGCGGTGCGCGCCGAGATGACGAAGTTGCAGGTGGGCTTCCCGGAAGGCGTGAGCTGGTTCGTTCCGTATGACACCACCACCTTCATCAAGATTTCGATCCGGGACGTGCTGACGACGCTGGTTGAGGCATTGGTGCTGGTGTTCCTGGTGATGCTGGTGTTCCTGCAGAACTTCCGCGCCACCATCATTCCGGCCATCGTGATCCCGGTGGCGCTGCTCGGCGCGTTCATCGGCATGGACGCGCTCGGGTTCACCATCAACCAGCTCAGTCTGTTCGGCATGGTGATGGCCATCGGCATCGTCGTGGACGACGCGATCGTCGTGATCGAGAACATCGAGCGCATCATGACCGAGCAGGGCTTGTCGCCCAGGGAGGCCGCCCGCAAGGGGATGAACGAAATCACGGGCGCCGTGGTCGCCATCACGGCAGTGCTGCTGGCGGTGTTCGTGCCTTCGGCGCTGCAGTCGGGCTCGACCGGCATCATCTACCGTCAATTCGCCCTGACGATCGCGGTGTCGATGTTCTTCTCGGCGTTTCTCGCGCTGACTTTCACGCCGGCTCTGTGCGCGAGCTACCTGAAACCGGAACACGAGCGCAAAAAAAACATCCTGTTTCGCAAGTTCAACGACGTGTTCGGCTGGACGCATCGCACCTACGTCGGCCACGTGGGCCACGCCGTGCGCCACGCTCCGCGCTGGATGATGGTGTTCGTCGTGGTCGCAGCGACGGCCGGATTCCTTTACGTCAAGTTGCCGGGCAGTTTTCTGCCGCGGGAAGACCAGGGCTACCTGCTGGCGATGGTGCAATTGCCGCCGGGCGCGACCAAGCAACGCAGCCAGGCGGTGATGAGCCAAGTATGGGGCGTCATCAAAAAGAATCCCGCAATTGCACACATGATGCAGATCATCGGTTTCAGTCCCGTCGGTTCGGGCGAAAACAACGGCATGGCATTCATTCAGTTGACGGACTGGAGCAAGCGCAAGCTCTCTGCCGAGCAATTGATTCCACGACTGAACGCGCAACTGCGCAAAGACATCCGCGATGCCTCCATCGTCGTCGTCAACCTGCCCACGGTACACGGCCTCGGGCAGTTCGGCGGTTTCGACATGTATCTGAAAGATACCGGCGGCCTCGGGCGCACCGCACTCGACCAGGCGCTCAAAACGGTGCAGGCCAAGGCCAGGGAGGACAAGGTGCTGGTCAATGTGCGGGCCAACCAGCTGCCGCCGGCGCCACAGCTCGATTTCAATATCGATCGCGTGCAGGCGGCCTCGATGGGACTCTCGGCGACCGACGTGGCCAATGCAGCCAGTTTGATGCTCGCGCCCACCCAGGTCGGGCAGATGTTCGCCGAGGGACGCGTCAAGCTCGTGATGCTGCAGGCAGACGCGCCGTACCGCATGAGCCGCTCGGCATTCAACGATTTCTACACGCCCAGCAGCACGCGGAAGAATCCGGATGGCACGCCGGCGATGATCCCGATTTCGAGCGTGATCAAGAGTCACTGGGATCTTGTTTCGCCATCACTCGCGCGTTTTAACGGGAATCCGGCGATCGAGGTCGTGGGTGATGCCGCACCCGGTTTTGCGTCGGGCCAGGCGATGGATGCGATGCAGAACATCGTGACGCGCGACCTGCCGCATGGCTTCGGCTTCGACTGGGCCGGCGAGTCGTTTCAGGAAGCTGCGTCGAGTAGCGGTGCGTCCATGCTGATGGCCCTGTCCATACTGGTGGTGTTTCTAGCGCTTGCGGCCTTGTACGAAAGTTGGTCAGTACCGGTTGCGGTGCTGCTGATCGTGCCGCTCGCGCTGCTTGGCACAGTACTGTTCACGATGGGGCGCGACCTGGCCAACGATGTGTTCTTCAAGATCGGCCTGGTGACGGTGATCGGCCTGGCTGCCAAGAATGCCATCCTGATCATCGAGTATGCCGTCGCGGCGCAGGAGGCGGGAAAGACGCTGCGTGAAGCGGTCCTGACCGCGGCGCGGCTGCGCTTCCGCCCCATCTTGATGACCTCGTTCGCGTTCATGCTTGGCGTGTTCCCGCTCTTCATTTCCACCGGTGCCGGCGCCAACGCGCGTCATGCCATCGGCACCGGCGTGATCGGCGGCATGCTGTTCGCGACGATTTTCGGGTTGCTGCTGATTCCCGTGTTTTACGTAATTGTGCGGCGGATCGTTGGCGACAAGCTCGATGCGGCGAGGGCGGTGGAAGAAAAACCGCCAGCGGAGGCATGATGCGCTCTTTTAACTCTGCCCGCCGATTGATTCGCGAAGCCCTGCGTCTTTTGGCATCCGCTTGCAAGGCCGAGGTTGTTCCCGAATGACGGGGACTGCCTTTGGCTTCTCAAGTGCGGTTGTCGGCTCACGGCAGGCGTTCCGGTATTACCTGCCTTGCCGGAACGGAGCGAAAAATTGATGCGACGCGACGCGGCGGCGTGAAACAGGAAAGGGGCGCCACTTCGTGGCGCCCCACCTGGCTAGACGCTGCTTTGAAAGATCGACTTCGCCGGTCAGGCCGTTACCGGTTCCGTTTCCGCTTCGCCTTCCGGCTCGATGTCCTCGGCGAGGAACAGGTACATCGTCGGCACCACGAACAGCGTGAACAGCGTGCCGATGCCGATGCCGGTGGCGATCACCAGGCCCATGTCGAAACGCCCGACCGCGCCGGCGCCGGTGGCGGTGATCAGCGGCAAAACGCCCAGCACCATTGCCGCCGTCGTCATCAGGATCGGCCGCAGCCGGATGCCGGCCGCCTCCTCGATCG
>JBDZVW010000267.1:0-4289 GCA_040255885.1 Betaproteobacteria bacterium | reverse complement strand
ATCCCACGCACCCCCGCGCGGGAAAGGCTTGTCTCCCGAATCGCGAACCTGTTGCAGCTCAGAACGGAATGTCGTCGTCCATGTCGTCGAACGCGCCGCCGCCTTTCTTCTCCGGCCGACCGCCTGCCGTTGCCGCGGCCGGCTCGCGTTCGCGTGTCGCCGGTTCCGACCCGCCGGAACGTGAACCGAGCATCTTCATGTCCGACGCGACGATCTCGGTGGTGTAGCGCTCCTGTCCTTCCTTGTCGGTCCATTTGCGGGTTTGCAGCCGCCCCTCGACATAGACGGGGCTGCCTTTTTTCAGATACTCGCCGGCGATTTCGGCAAGCCTGCCGAAAAACACCACGCGGTGCCACTCGGTGCGCTCCTGCTTCTCGCCGGCCTTGTCCTTCCACACGTCCGTCGTGGCGAGCGTGACGTTGGCCACCGCGGCGCCGTCGGTCGTGTAACGGGTTTCGGGATCGCGCCCCAGGTTTCCAATCAGAATGACCTTGTTGATCGATGCCATTTAAGTTCTCCCTGCGATCAGTTCAAGTACCGTCTGCTCGTCGAATCCCTTGCGATCGACCTTCACGTACGCCAGTCGCTCGCTGGCGATCACCAGCACTTCGCGCACGCCGGGCAGCGATTGCAGCCGTTCCGACAAACCATGCGCCTCGCCCGTATTCATTTCCGGAATCGGGTAGATCTTCGTTTCCACCGCGCCCGGCACGATCATGCCGCTCGCGAGCAGCAGCCAGCCCGTAATCAGCAGCAGGTTGAAGATCACCGTGGCGTCTACACCCCAGTGCTGATACAGCGCCCCGCCCACCGCCGCGCCGGTGAACGAGCCGAGAAACTGACTGCTGCTGTAAACACCGACTGCCGTGCCCTTTGCGCTCGCCGGTGCAATGCGCGAAATCAGCGACGGCAGGCTCGCCTCGAGAATGTTGAACGCGGTGAAATAAACCAGCAGCAGTAGAAAAATCCGTTCGACGCTGCCGAGCAGCCACGGCATCGCGAGCTGGTCCAGCGCCAGCAGCGCCACCGCGCCGATGAACACCGGCTTGTGTCCGTTCTTCTTCTCCGCATAAATGATGGCCGGCACCATCAGCACGAACGACAACAGCATCACCGGCAGATAGACCTCCCAGTGGCTGTCGACCGCGAGTCCCTGCCCCTTCAATGCAAAAGGCACCGACATGAACATCGACATCAGCACCGCCTGCAGCGTGAAAATGCCGTAGTCGAGCCGCAGCAGCTGACCATTGCGCACCACGCGGCCGAACTCGCGCAGATCCAGCGCGCGTTCCGCGTGCCTGCCGACGACGTTCGGCACGACGCGCCAGGTGACGCCGATCGCGGCCAGCGCCAGCACGCCGGTCAATGCAAAAATGCCCGGCACGCCGATGGTGTCGTCGAGCCACGGGCCGGCCACCAGCGACAGTGCAAACGCGAAGCCGATCGTCGATCCGATCATCGCCATCGCCTTGGTGCGATGCTCGTCGCGCGTGAGATCGGCTGTAAGCGCAATCACCGCCGCCGACACGGCGCCGGCGCCCTGCACCACGCGTCCCAGGATCACGATGTAGATGTTCGGTGCGGCGGCGGCGATGAAACTGCCGAGCGCAAAAACCACGAGCCCGGCATAGATGATCGGCTTGCGGCCGTAACGGTCGGACAGCCAGCCGAACGGAATCTGCAACAGCGCCTGCGTCAATCCGTAGGCGCCGAGCGCGATGCCGACCAGCGCCAGATCGCTGCCGCCCGGAAGATGCGCCGCGTAGATCGCGAACACCGGCAGAATCACGAACATGCCGAGCATGCGCAAGCCGAAAATGCCGGACAGCCCGACGCTGGCACGCATCTCGAGCGGTGTCATCTTGGAACGGCTGGACATAGGGTTGGGAAAAGCGTCGGAAGTCCGGTATATTAACAGGTTTCAGTGTATTCCGGGATTGCTCCCGTCCCGCAATAAGAGCGGCGGCGGGCTGTGCAAGTTCCCCGGCCGACATCCCACGACTCACAGGTTCATGGATCTGATTCGCGTCCGCGGCGCACGCACGCACAACCTGAAGAATATCAGTCTCGACCTGCCGCGCAACCGGCTGATCGTGATCACCGGCCTTTCCGGCTCGGGCAAGTCATCGCTTGCATTCGACACCTTGTACGCCGAGGGCCAGCGCCGCTACGTCGAATCGCTGTCCGCGTACGCGCGCCAGTTCCTGCAGCTGATGGAAAAACCCGACGTCGACCTGATCGAGGGCTTGTCGCCGGCGATCTCGATCGAGCAGAAAGCGACCAGCCACAATCCACGCTCGACCGTCGGCACCGTCACCGAGATTCACGATTATCTGCGGCTGCTGTACGCGCGCATCGGCGAGCCGTACTGCCCGCAGCACGGCATCGCGCTGCAGGCGCAGAGTGTCGCGCAAATGGTCGATCACGTGCTGCAGCTGCCGCCCGACACGCGGCTGATGATCCTGGCGCCGCTGGTGGTCGGCCGCAGGGGCGAGCAGCTCGATCTGTTCGATGAATTGCGCGCGCAGGGTTTCGTGCGCGTGCGCATCGACGGCAAGGTGCACGAGCTCGAAGCCATTCCGAAGCTGAAGAAAACCGTCAAACATACGATCGAGGTCGTGGTCGACCGGCTCAAGGTGCGACCCGACATCAAGCAGCGCCTTGCCGAATCGTTTGAAACGGCGCTGCGTCACGCCGACGGCCGTGCGCTTGCGGTCGAAATGGATTCCGGACAAGAGCATCTGTTCTCCGCCCGCTTCGCCTGTCCGATCGACGGCTACTCGCTGCCGGAACTGGAACCACGGCTGTTTTCGTTCAACAACCCGATGGGCGCCTGCCCGCGCTGCGACGGGCTGGGCACGATCAGCTTCTTCGATCCGAAACGGGTGATCGCGTTTCCGCAACTGTCGCTCGCGGCCGGCGCGGTCAAGGGCTGGGATCGCCGCAACCAGTTCTACTTCCAGATGCTGCAGAGCCTGGCGCAGCATTACGGATTCGACATCGACACGCCATTCCAGGATCTGCCTCCGGCCGTACGCGACGTCGTGCTGCACGGGTCCGGGCGCGAAAAAATCCGCTTCAGCTACCTCGGCGAAGGCGGCGGCCGGCATCGCCGCGAGCACACGTTCGAGGGCATCATTCCGAATCTCGCACGGCGTTATCGCGAGACCGATTCGCAGGTGGTGCGCGAAGAACTCGCGAAACAGCTCAACACCCAGCCCTGCCCCGAATGCAACGGCACGCGGCTGCGGCTCGAAGCGCGCCACGTGCGCATCGCCGACAAGGCGATCTATGAAATAAGCGGCATGCCGCTGAAACAGGTGGCCGCGTTCTTTGAAAACATCGAGCTTCACGGCGCGCGGCAGACGATCGCCGAAAAGATCATTCGCGAAATCGTCAATCGCGTTCAGTTCCTGGTCAACGTCGGACTCGATTACCTGACACTCGACCGTTCCGCGGAAACGCTTTCCGGCGGCGAGGCGCAACGCATCCGGCTCGCCAGCCAGATCGGCTCCGGACTGACCGGCGTGATGTACGTGCTGGACGAACCGTCGATCGGATTGCATCAGCGCGACAACGCGCGGCTGCTCGATACACTGAAGCGCCTGCGCGACACCGGCAACACGGTGATCGTCGTCGAGCACGACCAGGAAGCGATCGAAACCGCCGATCATGTCGTCGACATGGGTCCCGGCGCCGGCGAGCACGGCGGCACCGTGGTGGCAGAGGGCACGCCACAGGCGATCATCCGTGATCCCGATTCACTGACCGGCCAGTACCTGTCCGGCCGGCGCCGCATCGACGTGCCGCGGCTGCGCAACAAGCCGGATCCGAAACGCATGCTGTCGATCAGCGGCTGCCGCGGCAACAACCTGAAGGACGTGACGCTGAATCTGCCGGTGGGACTTTTCGTCTGCGTCACCGGCGTGTCCGGCTCCGGCAAATCGACGCTGATCAACGATACGCTGTACGCCGCCGTCGCGCGCAGCCTCTATGGCAGCTCCACCGAACCGGCGCCGTACGACGCGATCGGCGGGCTGGATTTCTTCGACAAGGTGGTAAACGTCGATCAGAGCCCGATCGGCCGCACGCCGCGCTCGAATCCGGCGACCTATACCGGCCTGTTCACGCCAACCCGCGAGCTGTTCGCCGGCGTACCCGAGGCGCGCGCGCGTGGCTATGATCCGGGGCGTTTTTCATTCAACGTCAAGGGCGGGCGCTGTGAAGCTTGCCAGGGCGACGGCGTGCTCAAGGTCGAGATGCATTTTCTGCCGGACATTTACGTGCCG